>CALLNG010000319.1 GCA_938005345.1 uncultured Clostridia bacterium | reverse complement strand
AAGAGTTTAAAGATGCTATAAACAATGCATTGACATTATATTCTAGAGGTGGTGATGGAAAACCAGTAGCTGAGGATTGGGAAACTGTACTTGATAATTTCAACATATCTGTTAAGGCTATTCATGCTTTAGCAGAAACACCCGAAGAGATATCAGCATTGTCAAGACAACAAAAGAAATCGTTTGTTCATCTGTTTAGAGCATTAGACCATGATTTCGCACATCTTAAGGCGTTTTCAAATTACAATGAAGATATATTGAAAGATTTGGAATTTTCACAGGAAGAATATGAAAACTATGCAGCAATGTATAACAATGTAATGGAGGAACTTAAGAAACCTTCAGATGACCCGGATGGAGATGGACCTGAATTAGATGAATATGATTTAATGGCTTATAGTAAGTTGCGTATAGATTTTGAATATATTATTGAAGAACTTCTTCATGAGCACGGGGATGTGGATAACAAACAAAAATATTATGAAGGCATCATTGAGACCATCATTAAAACAGGCCGGGCGGATGCTTTTATTACGGAACTGGCCCATCTCATCCAGCGGCTTGCCATCGACAGGCTACATATTTTAGGAGATATTTTTGACCGTGGACCGGGTGCAGACCAGATCATGGAGACGTTGAAAAATTATCATTGCGTTGACATACAATGGGGAAATCATGACGTTATGTGGATGGGTGCTGCAGCGGGAAGCCAGGTATGCATTGCAAATGTACTGCGGCTGGCGGCCCGGTACAACACACTTAACACAGTGGAAGATGGGTATGGCATTAGTTTGCGGCCCTTAGTTACCTTTGCGCTGGAAACATACCGGGATGATCCGTGTGAATGCTTCTTGCCGGAAACTGTAGGGAGAAGCGAGGCAGACAGCGTAAGAGACTTGGAAATTCTGGCAAAGATTCATAAAGCAATCACTATAATTCAATTCAAGTTGGAAGGGGAGGTCATCCGCCGTAATCCACACTACGAAATGCACGACAGGATGCTATTGGATAAAGTAGATTACGAAAAGGGAATTCTATACTTGGATGGCAAAACGTTCCCCATGAAAGACAGCTATTTCCCAACAATAGACCCCCAGAATCCGTACCGTTTGACAGCAGAAGAGTTGGATGTGATGGAAAAAGTAAAAATCTTTTTCCTACATAGCGAAAAGCTTCAGGAACACATACGGTTTCTTTATTCTAAAGGCAGTATGTATCTTACGTTTAATGGTAATTTGCTTTATCATGGTTGTATTCCGGTGGAAAAAGACGGCCAATTTATGGAGATGGAAACAGAGGAGGGCAGACTTTGTGGAAAAGCGCTGTTAGATTATGCTGATAAGACGGCGAGAAAAGGATATTTCTTGCCAGCGGAATCCGAAGAAAAGCAAGCGAGTGAAGATTTTTTATGGTATTTGGGATGTGGGAAAAAATCGCCGTTGTTTGGGAAAAGCAAGATGTCAACCTTTGAGCGGTATTTCATAGAGGATAAAACAGAATGGGAGGAAAAGAAGAACGCCTATTATGATAAAATGGAAGATGCGGCATTATGCGAACAAATTTTGCAGGAATTTGATTTAGACCCTGCGACCTCCCATATTATCAATGGACACGTACCAGTGAAATGTAAGGCTGGTGAAAAGCCTTTGAAGGCAGATGGAAAGTTGTTTGTTATAGATGGAGGACTGTCAAAAGCTTACCAGGCAACTACGGGTATTGCAGGATATACTCTTACTTATAATTCTTATGGCTTGAGACTGACTTCCCATCAGCCATTTTGTTCACGTGCGCGTGCCATTGAGGAAGAACAGGATATCCATTCTTCGACAGAAGTGGTGGAGAAAACGGCTTCTAGACTGCGAGTGAAAGATACCGATATCGGCCGGGAATTGAAAAGTAGAATTGAAGATTTGCAGCAGTTGTTAGAGGCATATGCTAAGGGGCTGATACATCCCAATTAAAAGCTGGTCGTTTCAGAATACAATTAACGAAAAGAAGACGGCTCCTTTCATGAGCACATCCATAAAGAAGTAATTTTATCTTGCAGGATAGAATGGCATTTTGCTTTGCTGTCCTGCTTTTTCTTTGCTGTTTAATAGCTTGTTTATCCTCACCCTCCTTCAGTTCCTTTGATAGAGCTCCAAATAATTTAGGCTTTCTACCAGCGGTAGCCGCTGAACTTGTCGGTGTATAGACAAATATCTTTTTCACAAACGCGTTACCATTCGTGCGCGTTAATTCTATAATCTCCACAAATTTGTAGAAATAAACCGTTGGAAAACTATTAAAATTCGCTTTATCCTGCTCGTAGATGATTACCATTTCATAGTTTGATTTAATGTTCACCGCCAGTTTTTGCTATTCCGCTTCATACTTGGCTGATAACTTCAAAAATGGCTTGTGTGAAATTACGCCTATATATCGTCCTCATAGATATGTTTGATAATCTGGTCAAGTTCTCGGCAGCGCTGTTTGGCTTGGGAGATTTTTTGTTTGCGCTTTTTGCCGCCGTTTCTACTTCCTCAAAACGCTGCTCATAACAAATAATGCCCTCAAAAGTATGGTAGCTACATCGAAAATCTACTATAACATAAAGTGTTTCTGCACTTCCTCGCGGATAAAATGCATGGTACAATCCCCTGTATTGCTTTTGTATCTTGCGCAGCGGAAACAGTCCCGCATCGGTACCATGTTCTAGTCCATTGCAAATTGCAGTTTACTGCCGCGGTTGGCGCGGTATAACAAAACGGAAGACAGGCCTTGCTGCTGGACTTGCGTGGTAGGGCGGCAGTTGTTTGCCCAAAGCCCGGTACCCGCTTAAATACTTTTTTATTGATGATAGCGGCTTGTGTGTCGGGGAAGATACACATATTTTCAGGAGCATTGCTCAATTGCCGTTCTAGTTTGTGAGACTTGGAATAGGTTATGAAGTTTACTGTGCATCCCGTAAATTCGGGGCGGTCCAATACTCCCGCAACAGATTTCGGGATCCGTTGATACAGGTTGTCCGGCATGAGTTTCCATTACATTTTGCATAGTACGTCTTGACAGAAAATTTGTCGGCAGACAGTACCGTTGCAATCTGCATTCGCCCTTTTTTGCAACACAAGTCAAAATTCCTATTGACTATCTAGGCGGCGTCCTCATCCACAATCCCCTTTTTTTGTTACCAGACATTTCGACGGTTTCCGCTTTGATAAGTCATGTTATCTGGACGTAGAGTAGCTCGGAGCCGATGCAGGATAATTCTATTTCAAGGACCGCCCTGCCGGTTTTATACCATACGGTTCACTTTCATGTTACTCTTTTCGGCAATAAGTCATTGTGCTCTGCTTCCCGTTTCTTTTCCATTCCTTTCCTTGGCTTTTTTCAAATTGAGCAGGGAGCAAGTATAGCAAATGATGTGCTTGTTTGTCGGGAAATTTATACCTTTTACTTCCGCTCATGCGATATCCCCATTTGAAAAACGGCATTTATTCGTTTTCGCGTGAAAAATAAAAGATAGGTAAAAGAGTGGAAGCGGAATAAAAATACTTTTACGTTAGTGTATTTTATCTATCAACATAAACCTGTACTTCATAATTCCATTGCAAAATACCTGATACAACAATGAGTTGTACCGTAAATGTCGGTTCTATGCCATATTTTGTTTGAGCTATGTGTATTAACTCTCGCAACATTTGCTCTCTATTTTCTTCAGTGCAGTTAGCGCATAGGTATTTTCCTTTTGGCAATATCTTTAATCCATCTATATTCACATTATGAATACAGACAGCAAAGAGCCTATTGATTCCGTTTTCAGTGTATATGCCTGCTAAATCCTCAAAGGAAAATTGCTCTTTTAAGGCAGGAGTAACTTTATCGTAGAAATGGCTGAGATAATTCCAAAGATTATCAAGCGTTGGTACTTCTAAGGTATCTGAAAGCAAAATAACTCGTTCTGGATAATCTTTGAGAAAAGTACTATTGAACTTTTGTTGTCCCTGCAATTTTTTTTCATAGTCCGCTTTTGCTAACTGGATTTTTGATTTACTGTACTGGAGTGCTGCAATTTTTTCATCAGCCTTTTTTTCTGCTTGTGCTAAAAAGCCCACAATTTTTTCAAGATCGTTATATTCTAAAACCTTTTTTATCTCCTGCAAAGGCAAGTCCATAAGCTGCAAAGCCCGTACCGTATTTAACCGAACAATGTCCTGCTCAGTATAATAGCGATAATTGGTCCATTCGTCTTTTTTGCTTGGTTTCACTAATCCAATGCGGTCATAATGCCGCAGCGTTTCGCTCGTTGTGTGGACAGCCTTTGCAGTTTCCCCAATTGAAAAATATTTCTTCATTTCTATTTTCTCCTATTGACATTTGTGTTACACAAAGGTTTATAATTGATTATAGCATAGGATATTGCAGAAATCAATAGATAGTTCAATGCTATTTAGGAGGAATGGCTGCATGATAGAACTCAGACAAGTAACAAAGCAGTACGGGCAAGCAACCGTACTAAAAAATATTACCCTTTCGGTTGACGAACCGGGGATTTATTGTTTGCTTGGCAGAAATGGCGCAGGTAAAACAACGCTTCTCAAATCGATTGCCGGGTATCAAAACATCACAAACGGTATTATTCAAGTTGACGGCAAGACAATAACAACATCTACTTTGGACACAGGCGTTAGCTATATTGAAAACTTTGCAAAGCATTTTAACCTTCCGGTACGGAAACTGCTGCGGATTGCTTCCGAAGTAAACCCCAACTATGATTATGACTTTGCTTGGGAAATGATGGATCGTTTTGAGTTAGACGAAAAAAAGAAGTTTCATCATCTTTCACTTGGCATGAAAACAATGGTTTCAACGATTATCTGTTTGGCAAGTAATAAAGAGGTCATTCTTTTAGACGAACCTGTCCTCGGCTTCGACGCCATTATGCGTGTGGAATTTTACGATATGCTGACAGAGAGTTTTCAGAAACATCCACGAATTATTATCGTATCCACCCACATTATTGAAGAAATCGCAAAGACAATTCAAAAGCTAATCATTCTTGATAAAGGAAGCGTCCGTTTCTTCGACACGTTACAAGCGGTTGAGACAAAGGCGTTTCGTATTAGCGGACTTCAAAAAGACGTGGAGACTGCAACCCGAAATCTAAATATCATCGGCCAAGATGCGGTTGGAGGCCTTGTAACATGTTATATTTTCGACAACCCGCCAAAGCAGACTGCCTCATTGGAAATTCATTCACTATCTTTGCAGGATTTCTTTCTACAAATGGTCGGGCGTAAGGGAGGTGTAACAAGATGAAACCTATTTTTGCAATTGTAAAACGGTTATTTGCGGGCAATAAGATCAGTTTTATTATTACGGTGCTTGTGGTACTTTGTGCCACATCTTCCGGCGATGTTGTTATAAGTAACGGAAATTATACTTGGCTGCTCGCTGTCTTAACCCCATTCTTCTTTGTGTTTTATGATTTCACAAAATTAATGTATTTGGGAACGAGCAAAAAAGATTACTTTTTCGGCTGCCTAATCAGCTATGGGGTATTGGCGTTTTTTATTTCCCTTGTCAACACAGTAATACATCTATTCATTGATCCTGTATATTCAGCGCAAACCGTTATCAATATGATGGATGTGTGTAAATGGACGGAAAATGGGATTATCGTTGCCGGATTACAGCAAATGTTCTTTTTGTTGTTTGTTATGGCTTTTCTCCATGTGTTGTTATCCATGCAGACACATTGGTATGGGTGGCTGACTGACGCAGTATTTGTTGCAATTATTTGTATTTTTACACCGATTTCACCATTACGGGCGATCTTGGCTGGATTTTTTCAGATTATCATGCTTAACAGCAATGCAGCCTTGCATATTTGTATTTGTCTGTTACTAAGTGCCGCATTATCTCTCGGAGGGCTTATGGTCTTAAAAAGAAAAACGTTATAGACAAGAGGTATGGTCATGATTAAGATAAAAGCAGTTGATGAGCAAAATATATTGGATGTTTGTGAATTGACAACAAATCAAGATGGCATTTGTACGACAATGGAGGGATGTACATGTTGCAATGCAATTTCCATAGCGGAAGCAAAATATGATTTAGAAATGCACCCTAATGCAATTTATAACAACAATGTGCTGATTGGTTTTTTTATGTATAAACGCACAGAAAATCAAGCTGAGAAGGCAACTATCTGCCGCTTTATGATAGGTGACAGGTTTCAACAGAAAGGGCTTGCAGAAAAGGCCTTAGAGCATATCTTGAGAGGTCTAAAAATTCAAGGAGTTAGAAAAGTTGTCTTGATAATAGATAACGCAAATGAAAATGCAAAGAATCTATATCTTTCTTTTGGTTTTCGCTTTATCGGGAAGACTAATAAAACTAAATACTTCTGTGAGTTAGAGTTGTAAATTTAATTTACGAAAATAAGGAGGAATTAACTTGAAAAAAATAATTTCACTTGCATTGTGTTTTGTGTTGGTCAGTTTTGTTTTGGCGGGTTGCTCTA
>CALLNG010000318.1 GCA_938005345.1 uncultured Clostridia bacterium | reverse complement strand
GCCAGCCAAAATTTACATGGTTATGTTCTTGCTACGGGCAGTAAGGAGTTCACAGACGGATCCGGCAATGCATATACATCCAATTATGTTCAAGTGGTGCTGCCGGATGGGAATAGCTATGAATATAAAACCAAATCTTCCTATAGTGCCTATCTCAATACGACAGTTACGGTTACCTTTCAGGACGGAGTAGCCATTTTGTCTTCCGCAAAAATGGATCATACAGTGAGCGGCACGGTGGATGCATCTACTAGAAAGATAGGAAGTCAAAGTATTTCGAGTGAAGTGCAAATTATTGATGTCAATAGTGCAGACCAGTATTCAACAGCGAATTTTGTATCGGTATTTTTGCAGAGAATTGACGGAGTAAAGCTCTCAAGCAGTGATATTTTATATTATGAAAAAAATAGCAAAAATGAAATCAGCGCATTGATACTCAATGATGTAACGGGAGACACATACCAATATGGCGTAGTGACTTCTGCCAGGGGGCAGTCCAGTAATATGAATATCAGCGGAAGTTATACGTATGATATCGATGGCGTAAGTCAAACAGTTAGCACGAACGGCAGTATATATAACGTTTCAAGCGGGCAGCCGGCGATGTTTTTCGTAAGTGATGGGAGAGTAGAGAGCATTCAGCCGTTGCAGCAAATTAGCGGGTATGTGCAGGAGATTACCAACACTACAGTTACCAACGCAAAAGGCGATGTGTATTTGTTGGCAAGCAATGTGGCGGTCTACCAAAAAACCTCAAGTTATCAATTCTTGAAAATTCCGCTGGAAGATGTCATTGATAATGACGAATATAAAATTAGCGCATACTATGATAAAAGCCAGCAGGGTGGCGGAAGAATCCGGGTTTTGCTTGCAGAAAAGAAATAATAGAAGGGCCACAGGTTTCACCTGTGGCTTCGCGCTATAATACGCCTAATTGATGTGCTGCCGCCTTCCAAAACGGTTCTGGAATATAGGCGGGGACATGGTCCGGCTGGCGGGAAGCGGCGAGCTTGCGAGCCAGGCGGGCACAGGATGGGGCAAGGTCTTTTCCTGTACGTAAAGAGGCAATGATACACATGGACCAAATAGTGGCCTTTTCCATGAGTCCGCATTCATAAAAAGCCGCAATGACACGGTCAACATCATAGGGGATGTGGCAAAGCTCTGTATGCCACGCGCTATCATAAAATTCTAAAATGGCAAAATGTGCGTCATGCGTTTCACTGATAGATAGGCCTACAGAGCCGGGATTGATTAACTGCCTACCGTCCTGCCGAAAAATAAACTGCTTATGGGAATGACCACACAGCAATTCGGCCGTTTCGGCACAGCGCAGAGTAGAGCGGCTATTTTCCTTTCCAGGAAGCAACAGTTCCCGCGTGGCGCTGGGGGAACCGTGTACAATGGTGAGTGGTGTTGCGTTTGGTAAAAATACAATTGCATTTGTTGGAAGGGTACGGTAAAAATCTAAATTTTCTTTTCCTAGTGATTCATAGGTATACAGCAGGCTTCCGCGGTTGGAGCCGTAAGACCAGTCTTTTACAGGTGAACAGTCATAATCCAGCAAATAATCCTCCCGGTTGCCGCGCAGCAGCCAACAAGGAATGTCTTTCGCAAGGGAGCGTATCCGTGCTGTAGTGCGTTCCGGATAAGGACAATCTGTCACGTAATCCCCTAGAAATAAAAGACCATCGGCGGCCTGAACACGCTTGTCCAATAAACACGCTTCTAAGGCGGCAAAATTACTGTGTATGTCACTAAGAACAGCTAGTCTCATGAATATCCTTCCTTCTGTTGGTGCTTATTTTAAAGATAGTATGTATCCGATGCCACTATTTATGATAGCTCTCTCCGGCAAGAATTTTTTCTGCTCGGTAAACTTGTTCAAGTAAAATGACGCGCATGAGCTGATGGGGAAATGTCATACGCGAAAAACTCAAACGAAGGTGGGCAAAAGATTTAACGTCCTCAGAAAGGCCATCAGAGCCACCGATTAAAAATGTGATACTGCCAAACCCACGTAGGCCTACATCCTGTATCATTTGTGCAAGGCCCTCAGAAGAAAATGGTTTTCCTTCAACACAAAGCGCAACAATAAAACTGCCGCTTTTGATTTTATTAGCAATAGCAAGTCCTTCTTTTTGGATATCTTGGTGCCCACCGCGAACCACTTCCGGTATTTCTGTGATTTGAACTTTGCCAAACCGGGATAACCGTTTGATATACTCTTGGCAGGCGGCCTTCCAATACGTTTCTTTCAGCGTTCCAACCGTAATAAGCTGTATATTCAAATTGACTGCTCCTTTAAAAAATAATTGCTTTCATTATACTCCAAAACATGGAAAAATGCAAGTATTCCAGTTTTTTATCCACAATGCAATAAAAAAATATAAAAAACACGTCAATATTTTAACAATAAACTCTTGTATATTTTGGGATTTTATTGTACAATATAAGACAGGAATAAAAAATATTTTTTATTTGGAGGTAAATTGACATGATTAAAGTTGGCATTAACGGTTTTGGCCGTATCGGCAGACTGGGCTTCCGTGCAGCATTGGACAAACCGGAAGTA
>CALLNG010000317.1 GCA_938005345.1 uncultured Clostridia bacterium | reverse complement strand
CCGGTAACTCCACGCAGACCTTTCCCTTTCCGATTGCTCCCCCATAATATAAGTACACCCATTCCCCTTTTATTTTGCTCCATCCCGTGTGCATATAAACGCATGTTTTATTCTCTTTTTTATAGAGGCTCTGAATGGCGTTCCTGATACAATCTTTCACATTTGCCCCAACCGCAATATTGGCCGCCATCCCCCAATGCTTTACAATCCAATTCATGCTAGAAAATTCTTGCGCGGATACAGTCGCAGGCGGCAGCTCTTGTCCCTTACAGCTTTTTGCCCCTATGGTAAAATATTTGTTTTGTTCTGCGCCGTCATCTTTGACGATTTCCCCCAATGGATATGGGATAAAATTGGCCAAGTACCGATATTCCTTTTGGTCCTCCTTGGTCTTCACCTGATATAAGCACCCATTGCGGGCAGTAAACCCTGGAACCCCTTTGAATAAATCAGCATATTCCTTGTCGCACTCGGCATACTTTCCTTCTTTCGCAATTTTTTGAATCTCTTTCGTTGATTTGTCTTTTCTCAACGCGTTTATTATCTGAGTGTCTCTATCGTTTATCATCATCACCCCCGTTTTCTTGCGCATAAAGCAACAACTCCACCTCTGTATGCTGATTCAAAATAGCGTCCGTAATATAGCCCTGCACATCCCGTATATGTACCAGCTGACAATATTCTTCTGAAAACGGCTCAGCCTTGCTCAACAATTCATTGCATAACCTAAATTTTTCAGCCGCTTCAAAATAGGTCTTTTCTTCCCATTCCAGGAAATGTTGTAATAAATACTTATTTTCTTCCCACTCACGAATTTCCTGCTTTACTGCTGGTGCTTTATAGTCTCTATTCAAATTCAGCCCCAACCCGAAATCGTCATTCATTTGTTTGACTGCTTCTATTGGTGTCAAATCAAATAGAGAAACAACATATTGAATGGAGTCTCCCTTTTTATCACACCCAAAACACCGATAAATACTTCCGTCTTTTTTTACTGAGAAGGAAGCGGTTTTTTCTTGATGAAACGGACAGCACATTTTGTTATGCCTGTCTAGTTTCGATGGCCCGTATCGGTTTATAACATCAAATACATTAACTTGCTGCTTTACTTGTTCAAATATATTCATTGCCCTAGCCTGCTCTTGATTCTAACCATTTTATAAAACTTGCCTTGTAAATGCGTATCAGTCGACCGCATGTGAAGCTAGGGAATCCTGGCATTTTTACCATCTCATATGCCTTTACCCGCGACACCCCCATAAATTCTTGCAAATCGCTTACGCTCATCACGTCCGGCACTTCTTCCAATGAAACACGCTTGCGCACTCTTACCCCTCCTTTAGTTCAGCAATAATTTTTCGGATGGTCTCTTTTTCCTCTTCCGGAAGTTCATGCCGCAACTTCCTGCTGAAATTGCCATCATTTAATCCTAACTTGTCCGCAATTTGCCACAGACGCATGCCCGCCCATGCCGCTTCCCTTCTGATGTCTTGATTCGTTGTTTTCATACTCATAACTTTCCCTCCTTGGTAATTTGTTGTTGACAAACTACGCCTGCATATGTTACAATCATAGTATATAACAACAATGTTATACTGCCAATATATTTGGTGCATTTATTTTCAGTTCAACAAATATATGCACGCAAGGAGGGCATACCATATGATTATAAAATCTAATGAACTTTTTGCCGCTCGTTTACGCTCACTACGCGAAGAAGCGGGACTTTCACAAGTCCAACTTGCTGAAAAATTGAACGTCTCTAGAGGAAGTATCAGCTACTACGAAAACTGCGAAAGGGTGCCAGATATCAATTTTTTACAAGCTGCACATAATTTCTTTGGTGTAGATTATAACTATTTACTAGGTGAATCATCAGTGAAAACTGCCGACAACGACAATTATGGACGGTATAATATATTAGATTCCGCAACAGGCGCGCTGACAGAGCAACAGGCAAATGCACTTATTGAAAAACTTTCCAGCATTTTGCATTGTATGCAAATTTTAGACGAACGTTATATAGAAACGGATTCAACCACCTGTGCCGAATCCTTCCTGACGCTATTAGATGGTCTGGAAGAACGTTTGAACGCAGTTTATTCGCAAAAAAATAAAATAGAAGAAATTGAAAATGTACTTGCAGGAACCCCACCACACACAAAAGCATATTATTTCGATGTACTAGAGGTGACAATTCGAGAGAAAGATATGCAATTTTCACTTGGTGGCTTGCGTGATGTGTTCGTTAGTGCTGCAGATTCAATTACCTGCGCTTTATATTCCAATCGATACGCCTTCCTGTTTGATGACAAAAGCCTTCAAAAAGAGTTTCTTGAAACATTAGATAAATATGACAAGGAAGTGTAACCATGCCCAGAAAAGGAATAAATATTTCTAAAGTTACCAAAAACGGGCGCACTTACTGGCGGGGCCGATATGAAAAAGGCTATAATGATTCTGGACGGAGAACTTACGGGGAAATATACCGCAGCACCTACGAAGAAGCAGAAGCGGAACTCATTAAAATACAAAACTCCATCAACACAAATACCTATATTGCAGATGACAAAATAACTGTCTATGAGTGGCTTTGGAAATGGCTGAACATCTACCAAAAAAACCAAATAAAGCCCTCTACCTATGTATCTTACCGCAGCTATATAGAAAATCATGTAAGGCCTAATATCGGCGGGATTCAACTGCAAAGGCTGCAAATTGATATGCTGCAGGACTTTTTCAATAAAGAATCCGGAGGCGGAAACAGGCGGCAATATGGGAAACAATATGGGAAGCCCCTGGCCCCTAAGACCTTGAAAAATTTAAGGACCATGCTGTCAACCGCATTCAAGCAGGCAGTAATCAATGGGATCATAAACAAAAACCCCGCGGATTATATCGTACTTCCTAAAGTGCAAAAGAATACTATTCGTGTGTTATCCAAAGAGGAGCAGTCTGCCTTGGTCCAAACGTTAAAAGGCAGTGGCAGCCGCTATGCAATAGCCATATTACTTGCGCTATTTACCGGCATGCGTATCGGTGAAATAGCGGGGCTAACATGGGACGATATAAACATGAACGCCTGGACAATAGAAATTAATAAAACATTACAGCGTATAGCAAACCCAAACGGAAGCGGAACAACCATTTCCATTACGTCCCCTAAAAGCGAGAACTCTATCAGGAGCATTCCAATTCCTAGCTTCCTGAGGGATATCGTAAGGAATCATTACATCTTGACATCGCGTGAAAAACTGAT
>CALLNG010000316.1 GCA_938005345.1 uncultured Clostridia bacterium | reverse complement strand
GGCCATGCCATAACACCCGTTCCGCGCGGTACTGACGTGCTGTTAGAACTGGCGCTGCTTTGCGATGCCTGCTCTTTAGCCCGTTCTTCCGCCTCAATGCGGTCCATTTCCCGCATCATGGCATCTTCTGAAGCTTTCAGCTTTTCCTGCTCCTGCTGCAGTTTATCTTTATCGTTTTCCAAAGATTCCATCAATTCCTGTTTCCGGTCTACGCTTTCCTGCATCCGTTCTTTTTCTTCCACTTGCAAACCCTTTGCGGCTTCCTGCTGCTGTTTTTGTTCCTCAATCACATTTTTTGCTTCTTCGATTGTACTTTTATCATCCGCAATTTCTGCTATGATTTTATTATCATTATCTACAATATATTTCAGCATATTCACACGTGTTAACAAATCGGAAAAACTTTCTGCGCCAAACAAAATTTCCAAATAGGAAATATTGCCATTCATGTACATTGATTTTACACGCTGTTTAAATTGGTCATTAGCTTCGTCAAGATGTTCTTGTGCCTGTTGCAGTTCTTCATTTTTTACCGAAATTTGTGCGTCGCTTTCTTCAATGACTTGTTCAATCTCGTCTATATTTTGCTGTATTTGTGTGATTTGTTGGTCCAACACCTCTTTTTCTTCCAAAACTTCCTGCTGCTGGCCTTCAATATTTTCAATTTCCTGTTCATTTTGACTTCTTTGCTGTTTACTCTGTTCAATCTTATCTTGAATTTCACTTATTGTTTCTGCGTATGCTGTAGCAGAAAGCATGATAATACCAGCTAACACCGCTGCAAACAATTTTTTTCCTGATGTCTTCATCTCTTTCACACCTCTTATACTTTCAAATGTTTCCGCACTGCCATGACACTGCCAATGGCCCCGATTCCGATTCCAATGACACAGAATACGAAAATCAAATAGCCTAGCACCATTTTGGCGTCCACTAACTGCACAATATCAAGTGATCCACTCCACCATCCCACGATTCCCTGATAACCAAAGAATACCGGGAAAAATGCCACAACTGCGCCGAGCAATCCCACAATGGCACCTTCAATGATAAAAGGCCATCGGATAAACCAGTCCGTTGCCCCAACGGATTTCATAATGCTAATTTCACGGCTACGTGCCATCACCGCCAACTTAATAGTGTTGGAAATGATAAATACCGCAATTAACGCAAATGCTACCATTCCAATGAGGCTCGCCCAACGGATTCCTTTGGTAAAATTCATAATGGAATCCAGCACATCTCTGCGGTTATTCACTTGTATAATTTGTTCCATAGATTGCAGGGCATTTTCTACGTTTCCCGCCTGCGTTGCGTCAGAAAGCGTCACTTTAAAGCAATAAGGCAACGGATTGTTTTCGCCCTCCAGTCCCTCAAATGCTTCTGCGCCATTTTCAATTTCCTGCTTAAACCATTCAATACCCTCTTCCGGAGTCTCCACTACAACATCCTGTATGCCAGCAATCGCCCGTATTCTATTCTCTGTTGCCTCTACCTGTTCCTGTGTCGCACTGCTATCCATATATGCTTGAATTTCAAATTGTGCCTGCAACTGTCTAGATATGTATCGCAAATTGTCTCCAATTAAGATAGCCACGCCAAGCAGAATCAAGCAAAAACAAACCGTGGATAGAGAGATAAAAGACATTAGTTTGTTTCTCCAAATACTATAAAGGGATTGCCCTGAATAGTATCTCATGTTTCTCAATATCATGGGTTCCTCCTTATTCTACTTGTCGTCATGATGAATTGTAATGTTCAGTTCCTCTAATTCTTTTAGAATATCCCCGTATCCGTGTTTTTGACTGGTATAGGTAAAATCAAATGCCGTGTCTTGCGAAACTTGATTCTCATAGGTATAACCGCCCTGTTCGTCTTTAACAATTTTTCCACGGTCAATCGCAATCACTCGTTTTTGCATTTCATCGACAATCTTTTGCGAATGCGTTACCATTATGACAGTGGTACCATATTTATTAATACGGTCTAAAATCGCCATAATTTCCCATGCCGTCTCATCGTCCAAATTTCCTGTCGGCTCATCCGCCACAATCAGCTGCGGATTGTTGGCCAACGCACGCGCAATTCCAACACGCTGCTGCTCCCCGCCGGATAGTTCATTGGGGTAGCATTTTGCTTTAGCCGTTAACCCTACCATGCTAAGCACATCGGGAATGCGGCGGCGAATTTGCCGCTGCGTCGCGCCAATGACCTCCATTGCAAAGGAGATATTTTCATAGACCGTTTTATTTGGCAGCAAACGAAAATCCTGAAACACCATACCAATACTACGCCGCAGATACGGCACCATTTTTCGGCTAAGTTTTCCCACATCAAAATCTGCTACCCGTATGTACCCTGCATCAGGGGTTTCCTCATGCATCATTAATTTAGTCAATGTTGATTTACCTGCGCCGCTGTGTCCTACGACAAATACAAAATCCCCTTTGCGGATGTGAAAGCTGACGTCATCTAGCGCCTTTACGTTATTATTATACGTCTTTGTCACATGTTCAAACAATACCATATTGGCGTCCCTCCTGCAAAGCCTGCCTCTCGGTGCGGCACCCTTAAAATTTTACTGTGCCCGAAGACAAATATTTTTTCACCATCATGGCAACCTTGAAGGTAACTGCCTGGTCAAACTGACGCAAATCAAGCCCCGTCAGTTTTTCAATCTTGTCTAAACGATAGACCAAAGTATTACGGTGCACAAACAATTCCCGCGCCGTTTCTGAAACATTTAAATTGTGTTTGAAAAATTTCTGAATCGTCAAAATAGTTTCCTGGTCCAATGCATCAATGGATTCTTTTTTGAACACTTCCGATAAAAACAGTTCGCACAGCGTTGTAGGAAGCTGATAAATCAACCGGCCAATGCCCAGGTTCTCATAATTGATAATCTGTTTTTCCATGTCAAACACTTTGCCCACATCCAGCGCAATCTGGGATTCTTTATACGCCTTTGCCAGCTCACGGATGTTGGTGCACACGGAACTGATGCCAATATAAACCTTAATTACAGCTTCAGAGCAAATGGTGTCCACAATGGACTGTGCTGTTTTTTCCAAATCCTGAATGGTGACATTTTCCGGAACTTCTTTCACCAGCGCAATATAGCGTTCATCAATGTTGATAATAAAATTCCGTCCCTTTTCTGGGAACAGGTTTTGCATAATGTCATAAATAGAAAAATTCGTCCCGCTGGGATTTTGAATCAAAAAGACAACCCGGTGCATATCAATTGGCAGCGCCAATTCTTTTGCTTTAATGAGAATATCTCCGGGCAAAATATTGTCCATCAAAATGTTTTTCACTAAATTTGTTTTATCATATTTTTCATCATGGAACACTTTGATATTAGACAGGGTAATAGACAAAACGCTACAGCACATTCTTGCCGTTTCATCGCCGCCCTCGCAAAAAGTTATAAAATCAATTTTATTTCTTGTTCCTACTGGTTTATACGTAAAACCATTGTAGGAATACAATGCCGCTGGATCGGCATATTTTTTTAAAATGGTTTCCACCGTAGCCGGATCTAAAATGCCTGGGGTACATGCCGTCACCGAACCGGCACTGTCAATCACACCTAATTTTCGTCCATACAGTTCCTTAATTTGATTGATCACATTCTGGAACATTCTGCTGCTCAAAACAGACCGCCTCCTCATTTGTTTGCAAATATCAAAAGGGCTTGTCTCCTGATTTTACAAATACCTAAATTTATCTATTATATATAATAATCTTTTTTCTCACATTTTGCAAGATTTTTTTCACTTTTTTTCGTAAAATTTATTCCATTTTTTCTGGAATCGTAACTTTTTTCCAAAAAGGCTTTACTAAATTGGCAGCTTGTGGTATACTTTTAATAATATGTGATGTAGTTTTGAAGGAGGCTAGAGCATGGCAGAGGAAAAAAAATATTTGTCATATAAAGGAAAACCATTCGTCCGCCGCGGCAATACGATTTTTTATGGTGATCCCAGGGAAGATTTTATGATAGAATTACTCATTCAGGATACCAAACCGGGAAATGGGATTGAAATTTCCCAGAATGTGTTGATTCAACTTATCAACAACAACCGCTCGGGCAAGGAACACGTTGTGAAAACAGCACAGCGCGAAGGTCTTTTTGCAGCATTGGATATTGCGGAATTTTGGCTGCTTGATGCATTGGGAGAAATTGCCGACTAATCCCCCCACCCCGGAACCCTTTTCGGGGTTTTTGTTTTTACAAAGGAGGTACAACTGATGTTTGAACACGTTGATTTATCGATGTTAGCAGATTTTTATGAATTTACTATGGCGGACGGTTTTTTCTCCAGCGGTTTGGAAAACCGTATCGCATATTTTGACACGTATTTCCGCAGTATTCCGGATAATGGAGGATATGCGGTCATGGCGGGTACAGAGCCGTTAATGGAATATTTGCAGCGTTTTTCCTTTTCTAAAGAAGATATTGACTATTTTCGCAGCAAAAATATGTTTAGCGATATTTTTTTAGATTACTTGACTAATTTTAAGTTTACCTGTGATGTCTGGGCGGTACCGGAGGGCACTCCCGTTTTTCCAGGAGAACCGCTGGTCATTGTACGGGGGCCAATTGTACAGGCCCAGCTGCTAGAAACCATGATTTTGCTTACCATTAACCACCAGAGTCTCATTGCAACCAAAGCAAATCGCATTGTACGTGCAGCTGACGGCCGCCCTGTTATGGAATTTGGGGCGCGGCGCGCACAGGGATACAGCGCGGCAATGTACGGTTCGCGTGCAGCATATATTGCCGGATGTACTTCCACATCTATAACAGACAAGGACTGCGGTATTCCAGCTTCCGGCACGATGGCTCATAGCTGGGTTCAAATGTTTCCCAGTGAACTGGAGGCATTTCGCGCCTATGCGCAAAAATACCCTAACAACTGCGTACTGTTAGTGGACACCTATAATGTGCTTAAAAGCGGAGTACCTAACGCTATTCGCGCATTTGATGAAATACTCAAACCTATTGGCGTCCGCCCGGCAGGAATCCGCATTGACAGCGGGGATCTTACCTATCTTTCCCGTAAATGCCGCAAAATGTTGGATGAAGCAGGATATCCAGACTGTAAAATTGTGGCTTCCAATTCACTCGATGAATATATCATACGGGATATGTTAATGCAGGGTGCAAAGCTGGATTCGTTTGGTGTGGGCGAACGGCTCATCACCTCCAAAAGTGAGCCCGTGCTCGGCGGCGTTTACAAGCTAACCGCCACCGAAGAGGCGGACGGCACTATTGTGCCGAAAATCAAACTCAGTGAAAACGTTTCTAAAATCACTAATCCAGGCTTCAAACAGCTTTACCGTTTATATGAAAAAGAAACAGGAAAGGCGATTGCAGACGTGATTACACTACACAGTGAAGTGATTGATCCAAATCAGCCCTATGAGTTGTTCGACCCAGAATATACCTGGAAACGGAAAACCGTGACGGATTTCACAGTGCGTCCGTTGCTGACAAAATTGTTTGACCATGGGCAACCCGTGTATACTCCTCCTTCTATTCACGATGTACAGGCCT
The DNA here is from genome assembly GCA_938005345.1 of uncultured Clostridia bacterium. GTDB lineage: Bacteria > Bacillota > Clostridia > RUG12999 > RUG12999 > JAAWTG01. Next base: position 819 of record CALLNG010000316.1, on the reverse strand, counting down.
ATTGTGCCGCCCAGGTGGACACCCTCTGGGAAGAAGTAACGCGGCTGGAAAATCCTCACCGATACTATGTGGATTTGTCCCGCCCCTTATGGGAGATGAAACAAGAATTATTGTCCAAACACTCCATTTAGCCTGCTCAATTTTTCCTGTTTCTATGGATTTTGAATAAAAATGAAAAAAATGCTTGCATTTTTTGTGTATTTCTGTTAAGATATAAATAGTGTGTGTCAACTTGCACGGAAAACAGTTGAAAATTGGGAGCATTTACGGAACTGTTGAATCATAGGAGGTGTTTTAGATATGGCAAAATGTGAAATCTGCGGAAAAGGCGTATCTTTTGGAATTAAAGTGAGCCACTCGCACAAACGCTCTAACCGCACTTGGAAGCCCAACATCAGAAGCGTACGCGCGATTGTGAATGGGACACCGAAACGCGTCAACGTATGTACCCGTTGTCTGCGTTCTGGCAAAGTGCAGCGGGCTATATAAAAACCTATCAAAAAGTGAGATTTTAACATAATCTCACTTTTTTTAACACCAAATAGCAAGATTCATGATATTTTTTTCTTGTTTTCAGTTCAGTTCATAAAAAGAATTGACAAAGTTTAATTGGAAGAGTACAATGATAGGAAATAGAATAGTTTGAAACCGGTGAACAAGAGAAGTAAGCAAAGGGAAGTTTCAACAGAGAGCTGCGGTTGGTGAAAAGCAGTGGGATGGATTTTTGCCGAATGGACTTGTGAGGGCAGCCCGAACCTTTGGTAAGTAGTAGGCGCTGACGGGAATCCCGTCCGTTATCAGTGGGATGCATATGATAGT
>CALLNG010000315.1 GCA_938005345.1 uncultured Clostridia bacterium | reverse complement strand
CCGTGACCAAGGAATTATATCCTGGTATTGCCAAACGGTATCATACTACAGCTTCCCGTGTTGAGCGTGCAATCCGCCATGCGATTGAAGTTGCTTGGCAGAGGGGCGACTTGGAAACCATTAATAAACTTTTTGGATATACTATTCAAGTTTCCAAAGGCAAACCCACCAATTCGGAATTTATTGCGATGATTGCAGATAAAATCCGTCTGCAACTTAAATCAAAGCAAAACCATTCCTCCAATGCCCAGTGATTTATTTATAATTCCATAGTTACCGGAGAAGCCTACGCGTTCCGGTGAAACAACGAAGCCCCCTATGATTGCTTCCAATAGGCAATCATAGGGGGCATTGCTATACTCAATACATCTATAGCTCATCCCTGTGCACTTTCGTTTTGAAACTTAGTTTTTGTTTGGCTAATTTTGTCGCTGTCCGCCATTTGTACTTGATACCATCCTCTACTGCTCATTTCATCAAACAATTCCGCCTGCATTTGATGCTCTTCTTGTAGAATATCCATAAAAGCTGTTCGCAGCTGGGGGCTGGAACATTCGTTGGCAAATGTGTTATATTGATCCGTGATAAATTTCTGACTGCTTAAACTATCTGTCAATAGCTCTTTGTCTGCCATTGAATTTTGTGTACCCATTTATTTTCCTCCTTAGTTCAAATAACCCATTAGTTTGTCAAAATGTGTTTGGTGGCGGTTCGCCATTGCTGTCATCTTTCCTTTTAAAACGGTATCACTGCACAGTTCGGCATAGGCTTGATATTTTTTTACTAAGATTCGCTCGCTTTCTAATTGGTCTTCCAGACAAGTGAGTTCCTTCGTTGTGATATTTCCTGTCATGCTCTTCAGATCCTTTCTCTTCTTTTTCTTTATTCTTTCCCCAGCTTTTCCTTTCTATACAAAAAAAGCCATGCCTTCGCATGACTTTTTTTCTATTTTCCAAAAAATTCGCCATGTCCATCAATTCCAACCGTTATAGCAAAATAACAATTTTGCGAGGAGGGCTGTATTTGAACGCATGCGGCAAATGCGGATTGCTCTTCAAAAGGGACTTCCTCTTCCATTTGGGCTGGAAATGCGAGTGCAATCAACGTCTCCTCTCCATTGCGCCGCTCACAGGTTAGATAATATCCATAGCGCATAATTTTTTCCCGCACCTTGGGCATCGCCAGCACATACTTGACAATATCATTATGGTAAATGGAATAGTAGCCATTTATTTTTTTCCACTCTCCCACAAAATATTGGTCTAAAGACGGAAAGATGGGATAAGAGCGCCGAACACATTCTTTTTCTGGCGCCGTTGCCATTACTTTAGCATAGGCTTTCCCTTTTTCCTTCACTTCCGTTTCATCTTCACGGCCGCTTCCCCAAAATTCCAACCTGGTTTCTCCCGTCTCAACATTTTTCCGGTAGATATGAACCCCATAAACAGGGATATCTTTGATATCAAATACGCCCTGTCCGCCGTTTAAACTGCCCAGCAGTTCAAATAAATTTTTCTCTTTGTCCGTCAACAAATATGCCTTTAACACCTCATCATGCCGCAGCGGCGTATAGTTCTTCACAGTTACGCTGACGCGCAGCCGCTGCTGGTACTCTTCTATTTTGACAATTCCATTTGCCGACCCATCTGTTTTTAAAATGATAAATTGTCTGCTTTGCATTGTTTCTCCCACCTATCTTATTGAGCAGCAAAAAATTTAATAATCCCGCTGTAAATTGCAAACGCTAGCTTTTGCTGATATTCATCTGTTTGCAGCTTTTGTTCCTCTTCCGGATTGGATAAAAATCCACATTCCACAACGACCGATGGTACTTTACTTTTATCTAGCACATAAATATTGCCTTTTGCTTCCTTGATTTCCCGGTTATTACTGCTATCTACATCTTCGCGCAATTCATCTTGAATACACTGTGCAAGCTGCATAGAATTATCCGGTGTTTCAGCATAAAACACCTGTGCACCATGGTATTGCTGCTGTGGATAGAGATTCATATGAATGCTGACAAAGGCATCCGCTTGATAATCACCTGGCATCTTTTTGCGGTTATCCAAATCAGACACTTTCCGATTGTTGTTTTTTTCCTCACCTTTATCATGAATGGATACGTCATCATTTCTTGTCATAAAGACACTACATCCGTTTTGCTCTAGCAGTGCCTGTACTTTTAATGCCACTTGTAAATTAATGTCTTTTTCCACTGTGCCATTGCTGCCTACCGCTCCCCCATCTTCACCGCCGTGCCCTGGGTCCAGCACGATTGTTCGATTGGTAATCGGCACGCTGTTGACCGCCGTATGATCGCCGAAAAATGCCACGTTTAGCACAACTGCCGCCAAAAGGACAAACGCTGCTGTGAGAATGACATTTTTCTTCACCACAAAAATCATGCCTGTTCCATCCTTTCCACCGTTACTTGTCTTTATAATATGTATTCTTTGTTTTAGTAAAATATTCAAAAAGGCGGCATTTGGCACAAAAAAAGAGAACTGGTTTCCTGCAAACCAATTCTCAATAGTTCTTATGTCTCTCAAAACAAAACTGTTTATTCTGTTCCCATTAGGAATCCTACTTTGTTTAATTACCGGTTTCTTTCCTTTAACGCGCGGTCAATATCCCGTTTTGCACTCTTAGCGGCCTCTGTATCCCGTTTATCATGCAACTTTTTCCCTTTTGCCAGCGCAATTTCTGCTTTCACGCGGCTCCCTTTCAAATAAAGGGAAAGCGG
>CALLNG010000314.1 GCA_938005345.1 uncultured Clostridia bacterium | reverse complement strand
ACGTACAGCCGGATGGGCAATCATTCCATTGTCACGCACCTTAATTGCCGCTCCGCCGCCAAGTTTCACTGCCATTTTATCACCGTCTATGCCGTCACCGCAAGCGGTTACATCAACCGCAATACCGATATCCGGTTCAATTCCATATGCAGCAGTTTTCGCACCTTTAATGCCAATTTCTTCTTGCACGGTAAATACAAAATATAAATCGCTTTCATGCTTCCCGATATTGTGCATAGCTTCCAGCAAGGCACAACACCCCGACCGATCGTCTAGCGCTTTTCCGGACACGCAATTGCCAATTTGGTCTAGCTGACCCTGAAATACGCCTACCGTTCCCACAGGTGCTAATTTTGCAGCTTCTTCTGCATCTTTTGCTCCAATATCTATATACATATCGCCAATCTTCATATCTTTTTTCTTTTGGTCTCCCACGGTAATTACTCCCAATATCCCTCCTGGAAACAGTACTTTGCTATGCAGCGCATTTGCTGTGGATACTCCACCAATATTGGTAAAACGCAAATAACCGTTATCCTCTACATAGGTTATCATAATACCAATTTCGTCCATATGCGCAGCGAACATCAATTTTTTTCCTTTTCCCGGTAAATGGGCTATAATATTCCCCAGCACATCTTCTGTTACCTGCGCATTTGCCGGAATCTGTTCCCGTATCAATTTGCGCATTTCTTCTTCCTGTCCAGATGGTGCATGTACTTGTGTCAACATTTTTAACCGTTCTATCATTCTACTTCACCTCATTAATTTCTTCCGCTGCTCGCACTGCCAATTTTGCTGCCGCTTCAATGTCACGTGCATCTGCCACGCTGACAGGAGAATGGATATAACGGCAAGGTACCGAAATTACAGCCGTACGTGTACCTGTGCCAGTTTGCTGAATGATACCCGCTTCGTTCCCACCAGCGCCCGTCCGTTTATATTGCCACGGAATACAATATTTTTCCGCAATCCAAATCAAAAATTTGACCATTTCTGTATTGGACTTAGATGTGTGTTCAACCAATGAAAAAGCAGGCCCCTTCCCCAGCGTTGTTACATGCTGATGTGGCGCAGATCCATACGTATCTGCACAAACAGTTCCCTCCAGCACAATACTGACATCCGGTTGTATCTGATACGCTGCAACAGTTGCACCGCGTACGCCTACTTCTTCTTGAACTGTAAAACACGCAAATAAATCATAAGGACACGTTGCTTGCTGTAAAACTTGCATTAATGCATAACACCCCACCCGGTCGTCTAGTGCTTTTGCTTTTATTTTATGATCTCCAAACGATACATACCTGCTATCAAAGAAAGCGTAATCTCCTTTTGCTACCAACTGCTGTGCCTGCTCTTGGCTCTGCGCTCCGATATCAATATAAAGTTCCGACTGCTTCACCTGTGACTTCCGCTCTTCCTGTGTTGTGAGATGTACCGCTTTGACCCCAATTACGCCTGGTATCTTTTGTTCCCCAACCCTTACGCGCTGTCCCAGTAAAATCCGGCTGTCTATTCCGCCTACAGACGCAAACTTGCAATACCCTTCTTCTGTGATATGTTTGATAATAAATCCTACCTCATCCATGTGTGCCGTCATCATAAGTTTTTTATCGATCGTTCCTTTTTTGAAAGCGATTATGTTTCCCATCTTATCTATCTTCACGGTATCACAGAAAGGTTCAATCTCCTTAATAATCGCCGCACGCACCTCATCTTCCTGTCCTGACACTCCGTCAAGCAATGTCAATTCCTGCAAGGTCACTGTCCGCACCCCCTTTTCTCTGACAGATACCGGACATATTCTACAATAGCCTGTGCTGTGCAGCGGATATCTGCTTTATGCACAGTCTCTATCGTAGTATGCATATATTTAAGCGGAATGGATAGCAACAAACAAGGAATGCCTTCCCGCACGACTTGAATGGTCCATGCATCCGTACCAGTATTTCCCTCTTCCACCTCTATGCCAAAGGGAACCTTTTGCCGTTCTAACACCTGCATTAGCTGTTTAGCATGTCCCCTGTGGATGTTGGGACCAAGGCAAATGACGGTGCCTTCTCCCACCGGACTAGTTCTATCTTTTTGTCCATCTGGCGTAGCGCCATGGGTCACATCAACAACAATCGCCAAATCCGGATTTACGCTATAAGCACCACATCTTGAACCTTGCTGTCCAGTTTCTTCGCAGACTGCTGCCTGCACACAAATGTCCACTTGAAGCCGGTTCCTTTTTAACTCTTCCGCTGCCATGAATACACTTGCCAGCCCAGCACGGTTATCTAGGCTTCTACTGCATACCATGTTCTGCAAATAGGTCAGCGGACCATACATGACAATTGGATCTCCGATTTGAATTTTCTCTTCCAGTTGTTCTTTAGTAAATCCAGTATCAATTGCTAAATCGGTTAACTTGGCCGCCTTCTTTTGCTCTGCGGTAGATAAAATGTGCGGCGGTTTCATACCAATAACACCGTAAATAGACTTTTTCCCATGTATCTCCACTTCACTGCCAGGCAAAATCCGGGGATCCACACCACCAATGCTGACAAATGTTACAAATCCCGACTCATCAATATCTTTCACCATTAAACCGATCATATCAAAATGCGCCTCTAATAAAATGCAGGGTGCATTTTCCTGGCCACAGCGCACATATCCATATACATTGCCTAAGCGGTCCTCCCGCACATCCTCAAACTTTGCACGGAACAAATCCATCAAAGCATGACTTCCCCGCGTTTCAAATCCAGAAACCGCTGGCAATGCACATAATTTTTCCAACAATCTTTCCATGCCATCCTCCTAAAGTTTGCTCACATATTCTTTAAATGCGTTTCCACGGTGCTCAAAATTGGTAAACTGGTCAAAGGATGCACAAGCCGGAGAAAGCAAAACAACTTCCCCAGGATGCGCCTGTTCATATGCCGTTTCAACTGCCTGCTGCAAATTTTTGCACATAAAAATTGCTACATTTCCGCCGGCTTTCTCTACAGCCTGTTTTATTTTTCCGCTTGTCGCTCCCGTTAACACCAAGCACCGCACCCGTTCTTGAATTAGCTGTCCCAATTCCTCAAAAGGAATTTTTTTATCATAACCGCCTGCAATTAAAATCACATTTTCTGCAAAAGACTGCAGGGCAGCTGCCGTCCTGGTTGGTGTAGAAGCAATGGAATCATTATAGAAACAAACACCGTTTTTTTTCGCCACAAACTCCAGCCGGTGCGGCACTCCCTCGAACGTCTTTGCAACCGCAATCATATCCTGGACAGATACCATATGTCTTACTGCCGCAATCGCAGCCATATAATTCTCAATGTTATGCGCTCCAGGTATACGAATGACTTCCGTATCCATTATTTTTTCTGAAACACCATTTTCACTAAAATATATTATTCCATCTTTGCAATATACACCGTTTTCTACAGCCCCATTTCTGCTAAAAAGCCTCAATTTCCCTTTGACTTCTTTAGTAAATAAGGCGGTATAGTCATCATCTGCATTGAGAACGAGACATTCAGACGGTTGTTGATGCAAAAAAATTTGTTTCTTTGCTTGAATATATTCGTCCATAGAACGGTGCCAATCTAAATGGTTCGGCGAGATGTTGGTTAGGACTGCAATTGCAGGAGATTTTTTTAAGGTAGAAAGCTGAAAACTAGATAGCTCTAAAACCACCTTATCCTTTGGCTCAATACGCCCAATTTCC
>CALLNG010000313.1 GCA_938005345.1 uncultured Clostridia bacterium | reverse complement strand
GCTGCAACAAAAAATTGCTACCACCTAGTTTTCCAAATTGTTCGGTAACCATTTCCCGGGTAATAGGATTTCCCAAGGCAGACTGCACGGTTATTCCCTGGCAGGACACCTGAACATCCCCGGACTCTGCGCTTGCCATAATTGGCTTACCAATTTCAATTTGCACTTCTGCACTCATCATCCGGCACCGGTGTTCTATACCTGGCGCATAGCTTTCTTTCAGCTTTTTCAATAATTCAGCATCCTGATTGTCATATATATCATCATTTGACGCTTCTATCTTCATCATACCCCGGCCGGTTTTGCCTGCATAAAAGGCTTCTGTAAACTCGCTCCTGCTAAATACATTGCGCAGCATCGCTTCCTCTTGGTCTGTCATCGCCCGCCCGTTGTCTAGACAATCGCGGTAGACTTTGGTTACTGCTGCGACATATGGAGCACTTTTCATTCTACCCTCAATCTTAAGGCTTGTCACACCCATTTGGAGTAGTTCCGGAATTCTTGCACCTAAGCACAAGTCCTTTGGGCTCATGAGGTACCCTGTTTTCACGGCTCTCCCGTCCTCCAACATTGTGTATGGTAACCGGCAGGGCTGTGCGCATTTTCCACGGTTTCCACTTCGTCCACCTATTAGACTACTCATTAAACATTGGCCCGAATAGGACATACAGAGCGCTCCATGTACAAATATTTCTGTTTCAATGGGTACAGTGTTTATAATTTTCTCTATTTCCTGCCTTGGTAATTCTCGCGCAAGCACAACACGTTGAAGACCTATTTCCCGTACAAACTGCGCACCAGCCACATTATGAATCGTCATTTGTGTACTGGCATGTAAGGCAATTGGTATCCTTGCCTCCCGTAGTGCATGGACTAAACCCAAGTCCTGTACAATCAGTGCATCTGCTCCCGCCCGAACAGCTTCCTGTGCCAATTGGATTGCCTGTGGTAATTCCTGTTCATAAATCAACGTATTCATTGCCACATGAATTTGGACGCCGCGCAGATGGCAATATCGTGCAGCTTCCCGTAAGCTATCCACATCAAAATTTTTTGCATAATGCCGCGCACCAAATGATTGCAATCCCAAATAGACTGCGTCTGCCCCGTTTTGAACGGCTGCAGTCAAGGCTTCCCAGCTCCCTGCCGGCGCTAATAATTCCACTTTCATTTATAATCCCTACGCTCTTCCTCCTGTTGTTTTTCCACCTTGCTGTTTTTGAGTATTTTGCTGTATTTCCTCCTGCAAACAAGCCACTTCCGTTTTTAATTCTTCTATTTGGGCCTGAAATTCCCGCACTTTCTTTTGCAGCAGCGCACTTTCTTCACGTGCTCTGACGACATCCTCCGCCAGATTCAGTGCAGTCAAAACCATTTTCACATCTGAACTGATAAATTGGTTCCTCTGCTCGATTTCCTCCACTTTTTGATTGACCATTCTCGCTACCTTATGTAGATATTCCTCCGGCTCTGTCGACACCAAATGATAGTTCTTTTTGTCTATATTGACTTGGACTCTGATTGGCTCCGGCATTGACGCCGCCTCCCTTCAAGTGCAATCCCTGGGGACCGTTTATAAATTCTGTTATCATCATGGTGCAGACTAGCCCCAGTTATTCTACGCAAAGATAGATACATTGAATATTATACCATATTTCTCAAGAATAACAAGTATTTTTTCACGATTTATCAAAAATTCATCATTCTACCACAAGATTCTTGCAGAAATCTTTTTCTTTCTTATCTATCAATCGTGTCGATAGGCATTTCCTTCAATTTTTTTATAGAACAGCTCATCCCTGTAACACAGTTAAAAGAAATTGAAAAGCGGCAGATAGATTCTATCCGCCGCTAAAAATGCGGTATTACTTTTTGAATACTTCCCTCCAAAAAGAAACCACCCTTGCCAAAGGTGAAGTATGTTGCTGTTTCAATGGCTGAATTCGTTCCTTTTCCACCTGTTCCATTAAAAATTGCTGGCTATCGAGCGGTGCCTTTTGTTGATCCTTTTCACAGTAAGTTCCGTCCGCCATTAATACCCTTGCCTTTTTTGTGTCATATTCTTGTGCCTCTATGATATGATGTATTTTTTCCCTGATTTTTTCCTGATAAATGGGGCAGGCAACCTCCACTCTCCTCTCAGTATTTCTCGTCATAAAATCTGCTGAAGAAATATACATTCGTTCCTGGTTACCAGTTCCAAAGCAATAAATTCTAGCATGTTCTAAAAACCTTCCTACAATATTGCAAATTCGGATATTCTCTGTCTTTCCAGGGATCCCCGGAAGCAAACAACATATTCCTCGAATTACCATTTGAATCTGCACACCGGCACAAGATGCCTGTGATAAAGCCTCGATGATTTCTGCATCTGTCAAAGAATTAATCTTAATAAAAATTCTACCTTCCCGGCCCCTGGCCGCTTCCTCCTGAATCAATCGAAGAATTGTAGATTTCAATGAAATTGGCGCAACCAGCAGTTGCCGATACTCTCCTTGCAAATTGGATATGGACATGTTCTTAAAAAACTCCGCCGCATCCCAACCAATTTCCTGGTTTGTTGTCATGAGTGACAAATCTGTATAAAGTTTAGCCGTATTTTCATTATAATTGCCCGTACCAATCTGCGTAATATACTGAACACCATTTTTTCCTTTTCTTGTGATCAGACAAACTTTGGAGTGGACTTTATAATAATCAAATCCATAAATAATTGTACATCCTGCTTCCTCTAGGCGTTGGGACCAATCGATGTTATTTTGTTCATCAAATCTGGCACGTAGTTCTATCAGGACCGTCACATTTTTTCCATTTTCTGCTGCACTGCATAGATATTCCACCATTTTTGCATTACTGGCAAGACGGTAAATGGTAATTTTTATAGAAACTACCGTTGTATCTTCTGCTGATTCCTTCAGCAACTGCAAAAAAGGTTCCATACTTTCATATGGATAGGATAAGAGAATGTCCCTTTTTTCTAGTTGCCGGATCATACTTTCGTCCCGCTTAATGGACGCTGGCCATACTGGCGTAAATTTAGGATAAGTTAGGGCCTGTTGTTTCCCTTTTGGAATCTTGGAAATAAGCCCATATACATATGCCATTTTCAGGGGTGCATTGGTAATATAAATCTGATTACGGGACAGTCCTAATTTTTGCATCAAATATTGTGTAAAATGTTCACTGATTGATCCGGATAATTCCAGCCTAACAGGCGCTAGCCGCCGCCTTTGCCCTAGAACTTTTTGCATTCGTTTGCGGAAATCTGGTTCGTCTGCAAAAACTTCATCATCTGGATTGACGTCGGCATTTCTAGTGACACTAAAAATCACCTTTTCCAGCACCGTATACGGGGCAAAAATCCGGTTAACAAACTCTAGTAAGATGCTTTCCATCTGAATATAACGAGTTTCACTTCCCGGCAGGAAGAAAATATCCGGTAAAAATTCCGGCAGTGGAATAACGCCAAATACCTCCCGGTTTTTCATTTTTAACATGACTCCAACATGAATCACTTTATTAACTAAATGCGGAAACGGATGGTGTGTGTCTACAATTTGGGGCGACAAAATTGGCTTGATAGATACCTTAAAATACTGTTTTACTATCTTTTTCTCGTTTTCTTCTAACTCTGCATATTGCAAGTGGCAAACATCTTGCAATCGGAGCTGCTTTTCTACTTCTCCTAAAATTTGTTCTCTTTTTTGGTAT
>CALLNG010000312.1 GCA_938005345.1 uncultured Clostridia bacterium | reverse complement strand
AACGGAATTGAGCGATGCAAGCAAGCCGTTTTGTTCCGCTCCATAGGCAGGGTTTGCACCCGGCGCCAGCGGTTCGCCGGCTTTGCGCCCGTCCGGCAGCGCTGCGGTCGCTTTGCCGTATACCACGTTAGACGTAATGGTCAAAATGGACGTGGTCGGTTCGGAATCGCGGTAAGTGTGGCATTTTTTGATTTTGCCCATAAAGGTTTTCAGCAGCCAAACCGCCAGGTCGTCCGCGCGGTCGTCATCGTTGCCGTAGCGCGGGAAATCGCCGGTGGTTTCAAAGTCGTAGACAATACCGTCCTCATCGCGGATGGTTTTTACCTTGGCGTATTTGATTGCAGACAGCGAGTCCACCACATGGGAGAAGCCCGCAATGCCCGTTGCAAACGTACGGCGCACGTCCGTGTCAATCAGCGCCATTTCCGCTGCTTCATAATAATATTTGTCGTGCATATAGTGAATCACGTTGAGCGTGCGTACATATACCTTAGCTAACCAATCCATCATTTTGTCATAGCGTTCCATGACTTCGTCAAAATCCAGGTATTCCGAGGTAATGGGCCGGTATTCCGGTCCCACCTGCATTTTGGTTTTCGCGTCCACACCGCCGTTGATGGCGTACAGCAGGCATTTTGCCAAGTTCGCGCGCGCGCCGAAGAACTGCATTTCTTTCCCTGTCTGCGTTGCGGAAACGCAGCAGCAAATTGCATAGTCGTCTCCCCAAACAGGGCGCATCACATCGTCGTTTTCATATTGAATGGAACTGGTGCGCACCGAAATAGCAGCCGCATAGCGTTTGAACGGCTCAGGCAGCTGGGACGAATACAGCACCGTCAGGTTGGGTTCGGGAGAAGGTCCCATGTTTTCCAGCGTGTGCAGGAAACGGAAGTCGTTTTTGGTGACCATGGAACGGCCGTCCATGCCTTTTCCGCCGACGTTGAGCGTCGCCCAAACTGGGTCACCGGAAAACAGCTCGTTGTAGGACGGAATCCGCGCGAATTTCACCATACGGAATTTCATGACCATATGGTCAATCAGTTCCTGCGCCTGTTCCTCCGTGAGAATGCCGCGGTCCAAATCCCGCTGAATATAGATATCCAGAAAAGTGGACACACGGCCCACGCTCATAGCCGCGCCGTTTTGCGTCTTGATGGCAGCCAGGTAGCCAAAATACAGCCACTGGCATGCTTCTTTGGCATTTTTAGCGGGCTGGGAAATGTCAAATCCATACATCTGTGCCATGGCCTTCATGCCTTCCAGCGCATGAATCTGCATGGTCAGCTCTTCACGCTGGCGGATTTCGCCTTCCGTCATGGATTCGCTCTCGCAGTTTGCAAAATCTTCTTTCTTCTTCTCGATCAGCATGTCAATGCCGTACAGTGCCACCCGGCGGTAGTCGCCGACAATCCGTCCGCGCCCATAGGTGTCAGGTAGTCCAGTGATGATTTTATTTTTCCGCACCGCGCGCATTTCCGGTGTGTAGACATCGAAAACGCCCTGGTTGTGCGTCTTGTGGTATTCTGTAAAAATTTTGTGCAGGTCCTGGTCGGGTTCGTAGCCATAGGTGCTGCAAGCCTCTTCCGCCATTTTGATGCCGCCAAACGGCATAAATGCGCGTTTGAGGGGTTTGTCAGTCTGCAATCCCACGATTTGTTCCAGATCTTTCATCTGTTCATCAATATATCCCGGTTTGTGGGCGGTTAGGCCGGTCACAATATGGGTGTCCATATCCAGCACCCCGCCTTTTGCCCGCTCCTCTTTTTGCAGTTCCTGCAATTTGCCCCAAAGTTTGTTGGTGGCGTCGGTGGGGCCAGCCAAAAAGGATTCATCGCCATCGTAAGGCGTGTAGTTGTTTTGGATGAAATCGCGCGTATCAATGTCATCGCGCCATTTCACACCCTTGAATCCTTGCCACTGGTCAAAATGGGTTGTTCCAATTTTCGTCATAACGTACTCCTCTCAAAATCAAATCCGAATTTTTTAAACGCGATGTATTTCACCATGGATGGTTGATTGGGGAAGGAAAATGGAATGGAACCATTTGTTCCCGGTCTGCTTTGTCCCCTGTAGTTAGGAAAGTCTAACTATAGGGTCCGTGCAACAGGGACCACCCGCGCGCCTATGCCGGGTAGGGGCTGGGCCGCTGGGGGTTGTTGTATTTGGTAAAATGCAATCTTGTTTCAATGGGAAACGGGCCAAAACGGCTTCCGCCGCGGGTAGACGGTGAAAGGGGTTCCTCCGTTTCCCATCAAATTATTCTACCATATATAGTTGGCCTCGTCAAGTGGTTGACCCGAAAATAATGCCGCAAAAATGGAAGAAAAAAACGGAAAAAAAGCGCCGTTTTTTGGGCAAAAGAGAAAGGAAGTGGGTACGCTTCCAATACACAGAAATACCCCAACGGTACCAGCAAAACCAACCCACAGCACAATTTACCCATTTTCCGCCATCTACACCGCTGCGGCGAATATTCGCCCACTCTGCGGAACCACCGCCCCGGCCTCCGTCATGCTGGAAAAAGCTGCAATATCTCTTCTTTGCTAGCCTCACACCCTTTTGCCACTTAACATGCCGGCCTACATGAAGAAAATGATCCGTCAGTTTACGTACTGGGAAAGGGCAGGTGCATGGGAAAAAGGCGGGGATATGAGTTGGGAACATTGACAAGAAGCCGGATTTGATGTATACTATTAACGAATGAAAAAACTGTGGAAAAATGACAAAAAACATGTTCAATGATTCAGGTAACACAAATTTTAGCAGTTTCAAGTCCTACAAACGGGAATAGAAGCGCATTGTAGACGTTGCCTGTTTTTTTGAAATAGTGGTTTGAGGAACAAAAAATGTTTAAAAACTGCTAAAACGGAAAAAGCAGCATGTAGCAACAAGTGGCGGTTATAACAAAAGGAACTATATTTTGACGAAAATTACGCCAAAAAAGAAACATGAATTTCCGCCTAGGCGGAAAGAGGGAGACGCTGGTTAGGCGCTGCCCCAAAAGGAGCGTGTTGCGATGGTAAATGCCATTTATGTCGGTTTAGGAGGCGCAGTGGGCGCAGTGGCCCGATATTTGATCAGCCTGTTGCCCGCCAAAACCATGTTTCCCCTGTGGACGCTTGCGGTCAATTTTACCGGCGCCCTGCTGATTGGAGCCATTGTGGGAATGGCGGAGGAAAATCCCGCCCTGCCGCCAGGGGCGCTGCTGTTCTGGAAAACCGGCGTGTGCGGTGGGTTTACGACATTTTCCACGTTTTCTCTGGAAGCAGTTCAACTGTTGGAGCAGGGGCATACCGTGCTTGGGATAGGTTATGTGGTGCTGAGCGTAGCATTGTGCCTGCTGGGCGTGGTGCTGGGGCGCGCGGCGGCTTTGGCAGTGCATTCCTAACAGTATGCCGCCGGTTTGGATAGCGCGGCAGGGAAATAGGCGGAGCCTGTAGACAGGAATTGTTTGCCGCGCGGGGCGGAAAAAACACCCGGGCACAGGTCCCAGGTGTTTTTCTGCCAAACAGTGCAGTTTCCTGCTAAATGGCGCGGCTCTCTGCCAAATGGTGAGCCTTCCGCCAACTGGTACGGCATCCGCAAAGCCACACGGCTTTCTGCCAGCTAATCCAGCGGATGAAAGAGCGGCACGTTTTGCACCGCCTTGGGCTTGGGTGCCCGGATGGGGTCGCACATCAAAAAATAGCGTGTCTCATCGTAGATGTGGTCCTCTGCCGAGGTGTCCACGTCCTCGCAGTCCATGGGGTCATAGACCAGGGAGGGCACGGTGCGCAGGAAATCGCGGCAGGTGGAAAAGACATAGAGCATAGGCAGGCCGCCGCCGTCAAACGTCAGCCGGTAGTGCAGTTGCATTTTCCCCGCGATGCGTGCGTTATTAGCGGGTTCAAAAAACACGCCGGCATCTTCCATCATACGAATGATGCTGCCTTCTTCCCCGCGGGAACTGTCCCAAATGGAGGGGTCGGCAACACCGATGATGGTGTTGCCTGCCTCGTATTTGTCTTCGATTTCCCGGATTTTTTCTGCAATTTGCCGCGGACTCCATTTCACGCCGACATTGGGTTCGCCTGTACAGCCGTAGAGCTCCCGGTAGCGGTATACGCGCCCGTCCCAGTCCACGGCCCACCAGCCCACGGAAAAGGGACGGGTATAGCCAAAGTCAAAGCTGCGGTACCGCCGCCAGCCCCGCGGAATGTCAAATGGGTCGATGACATGGGTCCATGTGCGGCTCTGGGCGCCGTCCGGATTGTTGCGGAACTCCGCGAAAACCTGGCCGGAAAAACTGTCCCAGTCGCCATATAGCAGCGCCTTGCGCTCCTGTTCCGGCAGTAGGGACAGCGACGCCACATAATTGGGGTCGTTTTGCAGCAAAATTTGGTTGTCGAAAATGTTGGAGGGAATGAAAATCCGCGATTTACGGTATTCCCGCCCACCGATGTTGACAGTCTCCCAGTAGGTAGTCTGCGGCTGTTTGCCGGAAATAAACCGGGCTTTGACCCACGCGTGGCCAATGCCGCCGGGGTTGCAGGTCGCGCGGATGTAACAGCGTGTGCCCGGCCCGCCCGGACGGTTGCGGCTAAACATGTAGGAATATTCCTCCCATTCAAAATGGGTCAGTTCGTCAAATCCAATGAAATCGTAATGTTTTCCTTGGTATTTGATACGGTCCTGCTTGTGCTGCATGCTGCCAAAGTAGATTTTGGCGCCGGAAGGAAATGTCCAGCAATGGGTCTGCCCGTTGTATTTGGCGCCGGGAAACGCAGGCGCGTAGAGTTGGGTGGAACGGTCCACCAATTCCGAACATTCTGGATAGGTTTTGCGGAAAATGATGCCGCGGTAGTGGGGAATGTCCACCTGCCGCAGCGCTTCCATCACCAGCGCGTCGGTTTTGCCGCCGCCTGCTGCGCCGCCGTAGAGCGCTTCATCTTCCCAGCGGGATAAAAATTCTGCTTGGCGGGGCTGGGGTTGCCAGAGAATGTCTTGCCCGTCCATTTAACCCCTCCCTTCCGGCACGGCGCCGGGAGGCGGGTCCGGCGGCAGTACCTCCGGCAGGATAATACGGTGCTGCATGATGGTTTGCGGCTCCAGCTTCTGCTGTTTTTCCTGTAAATCCAGCAGTTTGCGTTTGAGCAGCACGGCTTTTTCCAGCGCACGCGCCGCCTCTAATATGCGTTTGGTATCTAACGCGCTGAGCCGTTTTTCCACGAGCTCCTCGCTGATGCCATCCATGGATTGTTCCCGCACTTTGGCCACATGCAGATTGAATTGCCCATCCTGCGCGGCCTCCATCACCATGGAAATGATGGTGTCCGCCGCCTGAAGTTCGCGGTCTGCCGCGGCATACGCGGGCGTAACCAGATCCACGTCCGGTTGTTTTTTGATCTGCCGGCGGCGCGGCCCTGCGGGTAGTTTATGGTCTGCCATAAAGTCCTTTTCCCCTTTCTGGACGGACTTCCAGACGTGCATGACATGCGTGCCCCTGGCCCAAAAACCCCTGCCGTTGCAGCTGGTCATATTGGTCGGCCAGCTCCGCAAGCGCTTTGGCTTTGGCCCAGTCCGCGCCAAGCAGGGATTTGAACCTGGGGTCTTCTAAGTTTTCTTTTCGCAGCACCTTCATTGCGTTTTGCAAAATGTCTGCCGCAATGGCGGGCCGCTCCAGGGAACGTCTCATAAGTTGAAATACCTCCTCGCTGGTCAAGGTGTAGGGAAACACAATCGCGAGGTACAAGGCAAGATAATTCTCCTGCAGCGGGTCGCGCAGAATGCTGTGTACATATCCGTTCATAGCACAACACCCCCGGGATAAAGAATCCGTTCCACGACCCGGACCTGGCAGGGATAACGCCTTGCCTGCTGCTGCAATCCCAGTTTTGCGGCGCTCATTAGCACCTGTACATCGCTGCGGCTGCGTCCCCGCCGGATGTTGATATGTAGGGAGTCTTCTTCCTCTGTCCATTCCAGCGCAATGCGCCGGAAGGACTGAAGCCCCATGAGCAGGGTGTGCGATATGGCGGCCACTGCGCTTTCCACAGCGGCCCCTGCGCGGCTGGCGCTTGCCCGCCCGCAGATGTCCATCGCCACAATGCGCCCCTGCTCTTCATATATTTTTACAATTACCACAATAAATTGCACCCTTTCCGTCCGTTTCTGTAATGCATAAAAGAACACAAGTTCTTTGAACAAAGTTCTTTGCTGGTCCCCGAACAAATAGCACGGTTTTTGTACTAGCTGAGGGAAATAGGTGCCGTATCCCAAAAAATGAAACTGCTTTTCATCATCATCAATATTATTATAAACAATATTTTAGCAGTTGTCAATAAAAAACAACAAAAAAATTGAATGAGCGACGATATTAAAAGATTCATACAATTTGCTTGGTTCTTCAACTGTTTTCTGATATAATGCGAAAAATGTTTCATTATAGTCTAATATATGGAACTAAAAATAGAGAAAAGTGGGCCGGCTCATTCGCCGAACTGCTAAATAATAAAATGGTTCAGGTGTAGAATGCTCCCACAGCGTCTGAAAAAAACAAAACTTATAGGGAGCGGCATCGAGGGAATGACATAAAAGAAAAACAAGCGGCAGAATTCAAAAATTCTGGCGTGAATCAAAAAAACAGACGAGAAAGGTTGTGAAACAATGGATGCAAAAGTAATCGGAGAACGAATCCGGCACATGCGTAAAGAACGCCATATGCGGCAGGAGGATTTGGCGAATGAATTGGGGGTACGCAAAACGACCATATCCAATTATGAGACGGGGTACAGTATTCCAAAACGGGAAATACTGGGCAGAATTTCCCGGCTTTTCGGCGTATCCATGGATTATTTATGTGCTAGCTCGGACGACAAGGATAAGTATTTGACTGGAGTGGAAACCTCCCGCGACATGGAGCAAGTGCCGCAGTATGAATATTATCCCATGTCATCAGCGGGCGCAGATCATCCGCGCCCCCGGACCATTCGCGGTACGGTGGTCAGCAGCCACTTTGCAAAGGATTGCACCTTTTCTACCATCGTTCCAGACAATTCCATGGACCGCTCGCGCCTGAGCAAAGGCGACGAGGTACTGGTGAAGGAACAAAACTACGCGGCAGGAGGCGACATTGTGCTGGCGTATGTGCGGCAAAGCGGGGAAGTTGTGATCCGGCGGTATTACCAAAATGGAAAGCTTATTACGCTCATGCCGGATTCCACGGAACGCGGCTATGAACCATTGATTTTAGAAGCGGCGGATGACCCGATTGAAATTTTGGGTGTTATTTCTTCCGCCTTGATTCACCTAAACTAGGTCAGATTGGACAGGACAAAAGCCGCGTGCGGCGCAAATTTTGTTGCTTTTTTTGAAAAAAAAGCTTGATTTTTTCATGCGCTTTTGGTATAATAAGAATAAGCGTCTCTTGGAAGAGCCTGGTATGCGTGATTGCCGTGTAAGTCCGCAGGGGCAGGCATTTGTCCGGGAGGAGTACCTGCCCGCGGGGCAGAAATGGAGTATTAGCCGCCGCAGGGCGGCGAAGGAATAAGCGTATGAGCGGCGCGCGCTGGCGGTGCGCAGTCCGCTGTGTCAGTACTACTTTTGACGGAATGCGAGGTGAAAGGAATGCCGAATATTAAATCTGCAAAAAAGAGAGTGAAAGTCATCCAGACGAAATCCATGCGCAACCAGATGGTGAAATCTGCGCTGAAAACGAGTTTGCGCCGTTTCCAGGAAGCGATTGCGTCCGGTGATAAAGCCACCGCAGAAAACACCTACCGTGTTGCGGTGAAAAAAGTAGACCAGGCGACAGCAAAAGGGATTTTGAAAAAGAATACGGCAAACCGCAAAAAATCCCAGCTAGCAGCTGCGTATAACAAAGCGATTTCTTAAATATGAATTGCCACAAAGAAGGCAGCCCGAAGCGGCTGCCTTTTTTTGTGCCCAAATTGTTTGCGCCCTATTCCAAAGGGACGGGCCCCCTTTTTTCATCCCCGGGAGAGCCAGCTGCGCCGAAAATCCGGGCTTGCATGGCGGCGTGGGTTATGGTACAATCAAGAAAAAATATTATTGCACTGCGGCGCTTTGTCGCTGGTCCGTGCAATAAGTGCGCTGCAATCAAAAGGAGGATGAGAACATGCAACAGGAAAAACCGCTAAGGCTGCTGATGAACCGACCTGCCCCGCTTGGAAATGAGGTCTGCCAGGGTCCGCGGCCGGATGAAACAGAGGAGGACGGCTGGGAACGCTGGTCCTTTCCCATTGGCAACGGGTATTTGGGCGCGTGTGTATTTGGGCGCACGCAGACGGAACGCATTCAACTGACGGAAAATAGCCTCTCCAATTCCTATCCTGAGGGGCTCACCAATCTGTGTGAACTATATCTGGACCTAGGGCACACCCAGATCCAGGATTATAGGCGGACGCTGGACTTGCGCCGTGCCGTGGTGGATATAGGCTACCGCTGCGATGGCGTACATTACCACCGGAGCGTGTTTGCGAGCTATCCAGACCGCGTCATAGCAGTACGCCTGACAGCGGACCGCCCCGGCAGCATTACGCTGGGGCTGAGGGCGGAGATTCCCTTTTGTAAGGAAGGGGAAAAAGGGAAAACAGGAGCCGTGTCGTACGCCGGAGATACGCTGCGGTTTGACGGGCGCATGGCCTACTATGGACAGGAGTTTGCGGGCCGCGTACGTGTGCTGCACCAAGGTGGCAGCCTGCGTGCCCAGGCGGGAGGACTGCGGCTGGAGGGTGCGGACAGCGTACTGGTTTTGGTGTGTGCCGCGACCAATTATGTACTGTCGCCCCGCGTGTTTCTGGAACCGGAGCGCCATCAAAAGCTGGCAGGCGCACCCGCACCCGGCCCCATTGCGGACGGGATTTTGCAGGCCGCATCTACATACAGCTATGAGGAGCTGTTGGCAAGACACCTAGCGGACTATACCGCTCTGTTCAGCCGCTGTGAGGTGGATTTGGGCGGCACGGAGGGCTGGGAGTTGCCCTGCGACCAATTGCTGGAAGAGTACAAAAGCGGCAACCGCCGTGCCTATTTGGAGGAGCTTTATTTCCAGTACGGACGCTATCTATTGATTGCCTCTTCGCGCAAGGGCGCGCTGCCTCCTAATTTGCAGGGGGTGTGGAACCGCTATGACACCCCGCCCTGGAGTGCGGGCTATTGGCACAACATCAACCAGCAAATGAACTATTGGCATGCCTTTTCCACTAATCTGGCGGAACTATTTGACTGCTATTTAGACTTTTATGAAGCCTACTGCCCGGCAGCACAGCAAAAGGCGGACCAATACATTCAGCAGTATTACCCAGGTAATGCTGGGCCGGATGGGGAAAACGGCTGGGCGCTGGGGTCGGGGTCCTGGCCGCTGGAGGTAGGCGGGCCGCGGTTGGATTTACATTCCGGGCCGGGTACAGGCGGCCTGATGGCGAAAGTATTTTGGGACGCCTATGATTTTACGCGGGACAAGGAATTGCTGCGCAAACGCATCTATCCTGCGCTGCGTGGCATGAGCCAGTTTTTGTCCAAAGTGGTGGAACCGGACGGCGGCGAGCTGCTGGTCACCTATTCCGCGTCGCCGGAACAGAAAAACCCCGATGGCAGTTACCACCGCACAAAGGGATGCGCATTTGACCAGCAAATGGTGTGGGAAACGCACCGCGACACGCTGCGCGCAGCGGAGATACTAGGCGAAGAGGACTCGTTCACCGCGTTGCTGCGCGGGCAAATGCCGCGCCTGGATCCGGTGCAAATTGGTGCGGACGGGCAAATCAAGGAGTTCCGCGAAGAGACGCATTACGGGGATATCGGCGAAAAGAACCACCGGCACATCTCCCATTTGGTGGGCCTATATCCCGGCACCTGTATCAACCGCAATACGCCGCAGTGGCTGCGTGCTGCGGAACATACGCTGAACCTGCGCGGCGACTACAGCCGCGGCTGGGCGGTAGCGCACCGCCTGTGCGCCTGGGCGCGGACGGGCAATGGCGCACGCGCCTATGATTTGCTGCGCATGTTGCTGGAAACCTGCACCCTGCCCAACCTATGGGACGTACACCCGCCATTTCAGTTGGATGGCAACTGCGGCGGTGCTGCGGGCATTGCGGAACTGCTGCTGCAAAGCCATGAAGACGTAGTGCGCCTGCTGCCCGCTTTGCCGCCCACCTGGAAACATGGCAGCTTTCGCGGTCTAATGGCGCGCGGCGGCTTTGTAGTGGACGCAGATTGGCAGGAAGGAAAATTGACCTCACTGCGTCTGCGTGCCCGCGCGGACGGCCCCTGCCGCATCGCCTATCCCGGCATTGGCCTTTGTCCGCCGCAGGAAGCGCAGGCCGCAGGCCCGGACGAGGTGTGCGCCTATCTTAGCGCCGGACAGGAGCTGCAGTGGCAGGCGTAAGCGGAAAGGCGAAAACCGTGTATATGCGGGGTGGCGCATGCGCCCGCCGGGGTGCGTGAATACCACCCTTTCGCCGCCGCGGGGGGGCAAGAAAAAGTTGCATCAGTCAAACTTTTGGGCGGAAAGGAAACGGAGGAGAACGTATAAAATTGTGTCAAACTGGTTGCCGGGATCCTGGTTGGAATTTGTGCTTTTGCCGCCCTGCTCCCGCTGCCGCAAAAAATACAAAGGCAGTATGTCGGCGGCACCGGGCAGGGAAGCATGGAAGAAGCGCTACGCTATTTTGAAGGTCCTCCGCCGTCCGGAGGGGACGGCGCGTAGGTGCTCCCCAGGCTGGAGGCCGCAAAAAAAGCGGCGGAAAGGATTTTCCTTTCCGCCGCTTTTTTTGATACAATCTTTCCGTTGCAATCCCCAGCTGGTTTCCCCAAACGCATGTTTTACAGGGAATGTCCGCATTTTGGACAGAAATCATAGGTTCGCGATGTCACGGCACCGCAGTTTTCGCATTTCTTTTGGTTTTTCAGCTTCGCCAAATCCTCTTTCATGGAATCGGCCTGTGTCTCTTTGCGCTCAATTTCTTCGCATTTTTTAGCGATGGTTTCTGCGGAGAGTTCCTCTTGCTTTTGATACGCCTCATATACGAGCTGGCCTAGTTCCTGTTTCAGTTTTTTCAGTTCGGCCTGCGTTTCCGACAGCGTGAGATTGCCCCGCACAGTTTCCACCATCCGGTTGGATTCCTTCACCGCGCCGCGTCCCAGTTCGCTGGCTTTGTCTTTAATTGTTTCCCATAGTTCCATACGTCGTAACCTCCTTTATGTGATGGCCTGCGCCCATACTACTACTTTGCTTCTATCCTACTGTTATTATACGCCAAAAAACAGGAAATGACAATAGGGTAAACAGAAAAAATTATGCCCAGCGGTAAAAGGACAGCCAAACGCGCCCGTAGCGCCGCTCATCCGTGCGCAGCAACGCCCCGGCCCGCTCTGGCAGCGGTTCCTCCTGCTCCGCTGCAATGATGCCGCCCTCTTGCAGCAGTGCCCCGCGGCTGATTTGCTCCAGCACCTCTGGCACCAAGTGCAGCGCATAGGGTGGGTCCAGCAAAATCAGCCCGTATCTGCCGCCTTCCTGCAGCACCTGCCGCGCATCCGTGCGCCGCAGCGTGGCCCGTTCCTCCAAATGGGTAGCCACAAGGTTTTGCCGCACTACCCGCGCCGCGCCCGCATTGTTTTCTACAAACGTGCAATGTGCTGCGCCGCGGCTCAGTGCCTCAATACCCAACGCACCTGTTCCTGCGAACAAATCCAGTACCTGTGCTCCCGCCACATAGGGCATGAGGATGTTGAACAAATTTTCCTTCACCCGGTCCGTGGTGGGGCGGGTATGATCCCCTTTCAGGCAGGCGAGCGTCCGCCCTTTTGCGCTGCCCGCAATGACCCGCATAGCTATTCCTCCTTTGTGATTGTCCGGCGGTTGGCGCCAGCGTGCCAATTTTTACTCGTGCACGCGTTGCTTTTGCCTAATCCACTGCGTTTTCCTGGCGCAACATATTTTCCTGGCGCAACATACTCCGTTCTTTCCCATCCGCCGCAGTATTTTCTGGCAGCAGTTCCCACTGTGCCGTTTCGCAGCGGCATTTTATGTGCTGTGCGCGCTTTCCCGCCCGTGTATTCTCTTTTCATTGTATCATAAACTGCCTGCCGGGGCAACCCTATTTTTTCGCTGTCCCAAGCCCATGTTGGCCCGCCGTTTACCGCATCGGAAGTTTCTGAAAAAAAGACTTGACTTTCGTTTCTACAAGCTGTATAATAAAAAACAAGATGTAGAAACGAAAGAAGGGAACACCATGAAATGTATTCATATTACCGGTGGGGAATTGGAGATTATGCAGGTGGTATGGGAAGCGGGACGCCCTGTCACATCCCATGAAATCATGCAAAAGCTGCCGGATAAAAAATTGACTACCATCGTGACGTTGGCGGGCCGGCTGATTGACAAGGGCGCGCTCACGTCGCAAAAACAGGGGCGCAGCCATGCGCATCAGTACTGCGCGAACCTATCAGAAGAGGAATACCGTAAAATGCAGACGCAGGAGTTTGTCAGCACCGTGCATAAGGGGTCGGCAAAAAGCCTGCTCAGCGCGCTGTTTGACGGGGACGGCCTAACGCCGGAGGACGTGGCAGAGCTGAAGGCCATGCTGGAGAAAAAGGGGGAATAGGGATGTTGACGGATTTTTTGCGCGTACTGCTACGCATGACGCTTTGTGGCAGCGCGGCCTGCCTGGTACTACTGCTATTGAAATGTACGGTGCTGCGGCGCTGCGGCGGGCGGCTGGCCTATACGCTATGGTTGTTGCCGCTGCTGCTATTCGCACTGCCCGTGCGGGTGGAAGTGCCTCTTGCCCTGCCGCAGACTGGGCGCCTGGGCGCGTCCCTGCTGGAACAACCCGCACCAACCGCTGTACCAATAGAGCAGCAGGCGGACGCCATAGACAGAGCAGCAGACAGGTCTGCACCGCCGGAGACGGAATCCGGTTCTGGGCGCGCGCCGGTGGACGTTTCCATTTGGCTGTTTTGCCTTTGGGCAGCGGGCGCGTGCGGTTGGCTGTTTTGGTGCCTGTTCTCTTACCTGCGCTACCAGTACCGTGTCACGCACTATGGCTGCCTGCCTGTGGAGCAGCAGGCGAAAGACGCGCTGGGGCAGGTGAAACAGGACATGGGTATCCGGCGTCAGGTCCGCCTTATTTGTTCCAGCAGCATCCAAACACCCCTCGCGACAGGATTTTTTTGCCCGAGTATCATTTTACCGCCGTGCCAATTGGAGGAAGCGGAATACCAGCTCATGTTCCGCCACGAGTTGACGCATATCAAGCACGGCGACATTTGGTATAAATTGCTGGCTTCTGCGGTGTGCGCCCTGCATTGGTTCAACCCGCTTTGCCACCTAATGGTGCGCAGCATCCATGAAAACTGTGAATATGCCTGCGACGAATCCGTCACAGCGCACATGCAGTCCAGTGAACGCCGCCTGTACGGTGAAATGATGATAAAAATGCTGAGTTTCCACACATTGGCTCCAGTGTTTGTGAGTCATCTTGCGAAAAACAAAACCATATTAAAAAGGAGGTTCGATGAAATGATGAAACCCCAAAAACGAAACAAGGCGGTTGCCGCCATAGCCGCCGCTGCGGTGTGCCTGTCCGCTATCCTGCCTGCGCTGGCATGGGCGGAACCCAAACAATTTAGCCACACGACGTATTACAACATCAACTATGGCATGGCCTACAACATTAGCTCCATGCTGGGCCTGCCAACCGGCGAACCACAAGGCGCCGTGTTGGTGCGTATGATCGAGGGCGGCGTTTATCTGGACGGGGATGGGTACGATACTGTGACAGCGGATGGCAACCATCAGCGACCGGTGCTGTATGTGGAGTCTAACTGGCGGGCCAAGGGAGCGGAGATTCCGGCAGGCGCGGCTGTAAAACAGGTGAACGTGGAAGGATACAACCTGGATGTGTTGTTTGATCCCCAGACTGCCGCCTATGCGGACAACCCAGTGATTGATAAAATGCTGCAAAACCGGTTCACGCGGGAGCTGCACTATACCGATCCGCTGGGAGAACGCATGCCGGAATCTGCCTATGACCATCCCGCCTATATCAAAGCGCTCATGCAGCAGGGCGTATTTTGTATCACGTCCGTTTTGGAGCCGGAGCAGTTCCAACCTCTGGCCCAGTGGGCGTCAGAGGACGGCGGCGTTTTCACTTACGAGGTGCTAAGCGCGGCAAATGAGCTGGACGCAGCCAGCCGAATCAGTAAACAGGCTCTTACGCTCCATGAAAATATCGACGGGAACCAGGGCAAGACGGTGGTGCAGCAAGTCACCGTCTCAGCGGGCAAAAAACTGTCCGTGGATATTCAAACAGACCAGAAAATCAACGTCGCGTTTGTGAACCAAGGGACGGGAGAAACGGTGGACTGGATACCCAATTTGCCGGGCGGCACCCGGTATTCCTACCAGCCGGGCGCTTTGGCGGGACAGAATTTTCAAATCCGGGTGAGCACAGAGGAGCCTGGCGGCGCGCAGGCAGAGATTGCGGCCTATCTGTATGAATAAATTGTTAGTGCGGGTAAACTTTTGTATTTGCCTGCTAAATGCTGCGATGGAACGGTGGAGACCGAAGCCCAGCGGTTTCATGGTGCTGTGCAAAACCTTGCTGCTGCAAAGCAAATGTTGCTTCGCAGCAGCATTTTTTGTGGCAAGCGGAACGTTTTTGTGCCAAATGCACATTGCCAAACCCTCCAACATGTGGTATGCTAAAAGTAGAACGCTGCTCAAAGGGCAGTATCCAGAGATGAATGATTCTACTTGGAGAGTTGCAAAGGGCAGCGCTGGAAAGGAGTGCAACAAGATGGAAATCAAACAAATCACAGCGTGTATGTTTAGTCCCCGCGGCACAACGCAGTGCGTCACCATGGCGGCGGCGCGGGAGATGGGGAAAGAGGTGCAGGAGATCGACCTGCTGCGCGGCCAGCCAAAGGAGAAAACCATATTTGCGCCGGACAGCCTGCTGGTGGTGGGCGTACCGGTGTATGCGGGCCGCATTCCGGGCATCTGTCTGCCGCTGCTGCGGCGGCTTTGTGGCAGGGGCACTCCCGCTATTGCACTGGTGGTGTACGGTAACCGGGCTT
>CALLNG010000311.1 GCA_938005345.1 uncultured Clostridia bacterium | reverse complement strand
CCTTTGATTCCTTCCTGTTCATACCGCTCCCAAATAGGATGCCGGTAGGTTTGGTAATACGTGTCTGCATTGCCCCATTGCTTCTGCCAGGAAAAATGTTTGTCCCGGTCCGTTTTGTCCAAAAAGACGGAACGGTTGTCTTCCATATACATGCCAAGGGTACCCTGCACCATGAATCCACGGGAATATGGACGGGGCAGCGTTGTGTCCAAAGTGAGCGTAATGGTTTCCCCACGTGCACAGCGGATGATAGTAGTAACAACATCTCCCTGGGCAAATTGCTTATCCAACAGACGTTTATCCGTATCTTTCTCCATTTTAATGTATTCCCTTAGTCCACTTGCTTTAGAAGCCACCGATACCAGCGACACCATACGGTTTCCACGGTTAATGTCCAGCACTTTGGCAATAGGGCCCAATTCATGTGTTGGATAGTTTTCACAATTACGGTTAAGGTAATTGCGCAGACGGTAATGGCGGTTTTTCTCGCCCTGCGCGATTTCATCGCGCAAATCATGGCGGTATCCGCCTTCACAGTGCACCACGTCTCCCAGTACACCCTGGCGCACCATGTTGAGCACCATTAGCTCCTCTTTTCCATAGCAGCAATTTTCCAGCAACATACATGGGATTCCAGTTTGTTCCGACGTCTCTACCAGGTTCCAGCACTCCTTCAGATTATATGCGCCGCCCACTTCCATACCAACATATTTTCCTGCGCGCATCGCCTCTATTGCAATGGGGATGTGCGATTCCCAGGCTGATGTGATCAGCACGGCATCAATGTCACTGCATTTTAAAATATCCCGGTAGTCCTGCGTCGCCAGCGGCCGTTTCCCGCAAAACGCCTCCACCTTTTCCGCCGCCTGTTGTGTCCTATCTGCATAGGTATCGCATACCGCTGCAACCTCCACACCTTCCTGTGGCAAAATGACCGCTTCCAATAAGCTCAAACCACGGCTTCCCATTCCAATTTGGGCCACTTTAATTTGTTTCATCCTATATCCCTCCTATGGTTTTTATTATTTCCCGCTAATATATCCTAAACGATTCTATTTCTATTTTCAATCCAAGTTCTCTTTTAATTTGATTATCTGCCGTACCGTTTTTTCCGCAAGCGTTCCGTCTTCATAAATACCGATATTCAGCGTGAGAGCGCCTTTTTGTGCAAGGCAAATTTTCACATACCGGATAAGTGCTTCATCGCCGAATTTCGGCGGCTCGATTTCTCCCACTGTAGTGTGTGCCCAAGGGCAATCGAGCCAAAACAAACAGTGCCATTGCTTTCCAGGCAACTTCAGGTCGGAAGGATATCTTTCCAATCCGGAAGCCTCACCCGCCAGATATTCCTCTTCTTCAAAGACATATCCCATCTGGTTTGCACCTGTGCACATGGCAAAAATGCGCTCTTTATTGCCGCCTTTCACAGTGGTTATCCAATTTTCTTTATCAAATCTCGTGTTGTCCCAGTCTCTTGTCCTTAAAAATTCTTTCTCCCTCGCGTTATAACAACCGTCAAACCACCATCCTGCAATTAAATCGCCAAATTTTTCGCCGTATTCTCTCAACACTTCGCTATATTTTCGCATAAATTCCTTTTTATCCGCACTTTCATCCCAGCTGTAAGCGCGGCGCATTTCTTCGCTTTGGCCATCCATTTCTGTAGGGATATAGGCAATCAACCTAATATTTTCTTTTTTTAGGGCTACCGCAATTTCCATCACCAAATCCCGTTTTGCACATCGGCCGGGACTATATTTCTCAATCACAGCATTGGGACTCCAATAAAACCCGGAATTTTGGCCAAACGGAAAAATGGCCCACGCCGCCCCCATTTCTTTGATTTTCCTTACAAATAAATCGACATCAAACTCTTCCGCCATCACTTGATAGTCGGTCTGTTTCTTTCCGCTTCTCGGTGCCGACTCTGGCAAATAATGCACCATGATACCATATTTCCCAGCCATCCAATTTGCTCCGTTCATAAAATCCCCTCCACTTCGCTGCAATCAGACTGTAAACGTAATATATGACAAAAGGCCTTTGACTTTAGGGTTATTATATGATAAACTTTTATAGAATACTATAAAGAATATGTCACATTTTCTATAAAATCGGCTACTTTGGGGAGGGATTACATTGAAGCCTCATTCTTCCTGGGATTTTCCCCGGTATTATATGGAGCGCCCGCTGCGCGTCGGCGGGATTGTTTCCAGCTTTCGGGTGCAACACGAGCCGGGATACCGGTTTGACGGGGAATACCACGACTTTTGGGAAATGGTATGTGTTATAAGCGGGAATTTAGGCGTTGCCACAGAGAACCGTGTCATGTCTCTTGTTCCTGGGCAAATTGTGTTTCATAAGCCCATGGAGTTTCACCGTTTATGGACATTGGGTGATTTTCCGGCCGATTTAATCATAATGGCATTTGAAGCAGAAGGAATGGATGCCTTTGAAAACAAAGTCTACCATTTACCCTATCAACGCATCACAGAGCTCGAATCCTTACTGTCTTTAACGCCAAAGGTCTTCATATTAGATGGGGCGGGAATTCGCGGCGTAAAAAAGGATCCCATTGCAGGGCAGTTGTTCCTCAACGGACTGGAAACTTTTTTGCTTCATACCCAGCAAATCTCCAGCGTTTCAGGGCAGGTTGTCCAGTCCAGCGGAGCGCGTGCCTTTTCTAATATCACAGAGCTGCTGTCCGCCAACCTAGACCGGAATTTTACTCTCGCAGAAATTGCTTCCCTTTGCCATATGAGCGTCGGCAACTTAAAAAAAGTGTTTTCCCATTATGCGGGCATGGGCGTGATGAAATACTTTACTAGTTTGAAAATGAAGCGCGCTGTCACTTTGCTGCAAAGCGGCATGACCGTTGCAGAAGTGAGCAATGCATTGGGCTATTCCAACCAAAACTATTTCAGCGCTTGTTTTAAAAAGGAAATGGGAAAACCACCCTCCGCCTTCAAATCTGGGTCATAAAGCGGTCACGGTGATTCAATCCACTGGTTTTCTTGATTTAAAAAAATCCGGCATCCATCAAAATGATGGGTGCCGGATAAACAGCAATATAAACATCTTTCATGATTTGAACTGTTTGTCAAACAATGATGCAAGAGGTAACTTCCTTATAGCATTTTTCAAGGGAAATGAACTATGTCATGATATAAATTGTTATCGCTAGGATCAACAGCTTTGCATCCTCAAACAACAGTAGCGTTATTCCAACAGCTGATCGGAAACACCGTTCCTGTAACAGCGCGTCACATGGACTGCCGCCGAGATCAAACCATTGGGTTCCCTGGTTCCAGCGGAACCGCACCATAGTATAGTGCATACGGTCCTCTTCGTTCAGGGGTTGGGCACCTCCTAAAAGTGTGGCCGAAACAGAGCCGCCCAACGTACGATACCATTCCGGAGCTTTATCTGCTGAACGATCTATTGATCCTCCAGCGGCAAATCCAATATAAACCCGATGCCTTCTGTGCCGTCAGAATAAACACCGCGCCTATTGGTTTTTGCATGTTCCGGATCTGTCATCGCCTGCCATATTGATTTGTTCCATGGCGCCGTTATGGCAAGCTGCTACTGTTGCATTACGAATGTTATGTTTTTCCCTAGTCCATAGAAATCATCCCCGTCCTTACTATATTTTCTTTTATTTTGATAACAAAAGAATGCAGTTTAATTATAAACCGTTTTGCTGTATTTTACAAAACTTTCAAGTTGGTTCCAGTTTGCATCATACGCTCTATGGGTGAGCTTCAATCTGTAAGCATATCCGCCTTCCACATAATAGTCTTCATCTACTTCCGCCGCAGTTCCGCCAGTGCTGCTCCATGTTTTTATGGTATTCCAGCCCCCATTGTTTTGCTGAAGCTCTACGACAACTTCGGCTTTATATCCGTATTGTACAGAAGTATAACCGTAACAAGTCAGTTTTCCAAACCAACCCAATGTTAAATTGTTGTCTGTTGCCGTTATAGCCACATTCAGAGGGGAAACAATACCGCTATCCGCTACTACTGTCGGCTCTGCGGCTAATACAGCCACGTTGGATAAGCCACAACATATAGTTGCAGCAGCAAGAATAGCCATTACTTTTTTTCCTGTTGGTTTTTTCATAAAAATTCCTCCCTAAATAAGTTTTCATACATAGAACTCATTTAGGGAGGACACGGGGACAAAATATTTCAAAATTTTTTATTTTTCTACATTTTTTGCAATTTGAATCAGTTCTTCCTTCGTAATATTTCCTAACACACGATAAGAATATTTGTCGTCATGCCAAATCACTGCATTAATATTGGGATTTGTAGTAAAAATTGCTTCATTCCCATTGATCGTGATTCGTTCGGTATTGCCGTCTTCTGTATCTATGCTTGAATTAATATCAATACTGCTTACCTTGAATGTAAAATACCAATCGCCCTTTGCAAAGGTTAGTGAAATATTTTCTCTGCTTGAAACATTTTCTACCAATTCAAACCCCTCGGGCAAATAGCCCAAGGTAATTTCTCCATCGGAATATGCATTTCCGCCTTCGTTGAAATTATAATTCGAATTCGGTTCCCCGCCTTCCAGCACAAAATTCAGAAACTTTACTCGCCAAGCATCTACACTGAAAATGGTTATCCCTGATATCACCACCAGCGCGAGCAAAAAACAAGCCGCTCTTTTGGTATAGGAAATCCATTTCTTTTTCCTCGCCTTTTTCCGCTCCTTCTGAAACAGTTGCTGCATGATCTTTTCATGACGTTCGGAAAATTCAATCTCTTCTTGCGGATTCTTCATTTGATTCCCAATGTCTTCCGCCGCAGCATTAGCCGCATCATCAATGATTTCATCCAGTATTTGATTGAGTTTTTTATTTTCGCCCATACTGAATTCCCTCCTTTTCCAATTGTTTCAGAATCATCTGATTGGCACGGACAAGCCGCTTTTTGACCGTCTCCACCGTTATTCCGAAAATTTTGGCAATTTCTTCCCGGCTGAAACCATATACCCGTTTTAAGAGAAGCACATCCTGATATTTTGCATCAAGCGACTTAATTGCTTCTTTTGCATGAGCAAACGTTTCTTTACTGATAATAATGTCGTCAAGATTGGCGCTACCATTCTGATGTTCATACGTTTCATCGTCATATTCGGCGGTGTGCACTTTCTTTTTGAACACATCTTTCGCCACATTTCGACATATGATAACTAAAAAAGTCCGCGTGCGGGCATCATTATTTTCGTCTATTTTATGTAAATTGTTAATAATTCGGATAAATGACTCCGAAACAGCATCTTCCGCATCCTGCGCATTGCCCGCAATAAAAGCGGCTTCCCGGTACATCAGGTGGCGGTATTGATAATACAGCCGTTCTACTTTTGTCTTGTCCTGTTCATTCTGAATTGCTGCAAAGAACATCAAACCGCTCCTTTCATAGAACATCTATTCTTTTTCCCCGAATCACTAGGCTTTTTTGCATTTGCAGGCAATCCCCATACACCGCCGGCCTTTGCAGCGCCATTTATTCTTTCCGGCGCACACAAAACCTGTATCCTCCCATGAGGATTTTTCCAATTTTTCGTCATTCCTATCATACTGCATAATTTCTGCATGCCAACACCTCCTGTGTCTATTATATACTGATATACCAATACTTTCAAGATGGTTTTTCGTTTTGGATGCCCCCTCTTTTCCACTACGGTTTCCCCTGTTCCTCCTGTCTTAAATCAAATTCCCAAACCACCTCTACGCAAAAAAAGAACGCCCATCACCTGATAAGCGTTCTTACCTGCCGTCCTGCTTTATTTGCCCGCCGTATGCCCCGCCATTTTTTATCAAGATACATGGCGCAATTTTATGAATGTTCGCTTAGCATCTGCCAAACGGTTCCAGCTGCGCCTCTTAC
>CALLNG010000310.1 GCA_938005345.1 uncultured Clostridia bacterium | reverse complement strand
CTTGCACACCATTGCTGGAGGTGCGGCGGCACGCCCCTTTATCACACATCATAATGCTCTAAATATGGATATGTATCTTCGTATTGCGTTGGAATTGCATCTAAAAAGGCTGATTGTCGGGGGCATGGAGCGAGTGTATGAAATAGGAAGGGTGTTTCGTAACGAGGGTATTTCTGTGCGCCATAATCCGGAATTTACGCTACTGGAATTATACCAAGCGTATACCGACTATAATGGCATGATGGAGCTAACAGAGGACTTGATTCGCCATTTGGCAAAAACGGTGCTGGGAACAATGCAAATTACGTTTAACGGCGCAGAAATCGATTTAGGCAAACCTTTTGAACGTCTGACCATGGTGGAAGCGGTCAAACGTTATGCTGGCGTGGATTTTGACCAGGTACAAACGCTGGAACAGGCACGGGAATTGGCGAAAGAACACCATGTGGATTTTGAAGCACACCATAAAAAAGGTGATATTTTGAATTTGTTTTTTGAAGAGTTTGCTGAGGACAAGCTGATCCAGCCGACCTTTTTGATGGATCATCCGGTGGAAATTTCGCCGCTAGCAAAACGAAAGGCAGATAATCCGGACTATACAGAGCGTTTTGAACTGTTTGTGGCAGGCCGCGAACATGCGAATGCCTTTTCAGAATTAAATGACCCCATCGACCAAAGGGAGCGGTTTGTGCGCCAGGCAGAACTAAAAGCGGCAGGTGACGATGAGGCAAATGAACTTGACGAGGATTTTATTACAGCGTTGGAATATGGCATGCCGCCCACGGGTGGGCTGGGAATTGGAGTTGACCGATTGGTGATGCTGCTGACAGACAGCTATTCCATTCGTGATGTTTTGTTGTTTCCGGCCATGAAACCTCAGGCGGATTAAAAGGGTAGTTTGAACGAATAGGAGCCGGGAATCATGGAAAAAGACTTCTCGAAATATTATAAAATCACCGATAAAGAGTTCTGGAAAAATTACTGGTTCTATTATCGGGTACATACTATTGTAGGTATTATTGTAATTTTACTTGTTATTAGTACTATTGTGGGTATTGTAACAAGGGTAAATCCGGATATTATATTGCTGCACATTGGCACTGGGGTATTTCCAGAAGATCAAAATGTGCAGGTAGAATCGTATTTGTCGGAAAAAACGCCGGACCTTAATGAAGATGGGAGACAGGTGGCGGATTTTCAAACACTGCTGTTTAACGAGGAAGTGGATCCGCAGATGGCTTTTGCGTCCATGACCAAAGCAGATTTAGAATTTGCCGGTGGAGAGTTTACAATAGCATTGGTAGATGAAAGTATTGCACAGCGGTATATTAATATGGAAGTCTTTCAAGATTTGTCTAACTATGTGGAAAAGCTAGGCCTAAAGCCGGAACAGCTTCAATACAGCGAGGATGGGAGTCAGCCGCTTTTGGTAAATATAATGGATACCCGGCTGGTGCAGGAAAGTGGATACCAGGGGCCTGATCTTTATATGGGACTTCGCATCATTCCAAGGGATATGGAGAAGGATGAAGAGATGATGGCGCGTGCGGAAGCATCGACGCAGTTATTTGAGGAACTGATAACAGATAAACCATAATCCGGAAGAACCTGGGTTAGGGGCGGTGGAACAGACGGGATGTGGC
>CALLNG010000309.1 GCA_938005345.1 uncultured Clostridia bacterium | reverse complement strand
GCCGCCGCACCCTGTGCGGCAAGCCATATCCACCGCCCGCGGCGGTGTGCCGCCCGCCCCGGTAGCGTTTGCCCGTTTGCCTTTGCTGCTCTGCCCATCCCAGCAACAGGAAGCCCTTGTGGCATGGGACCGCCCACTGCTGGCCTGTTTTCCAGCAACGCGGCCCGCTGCCGGATGCGCTCTTTGAGTGCGTCCGGCATGGCAATCCGGTCCATAGATTCTCTATAAGAGCGCATCATCATACGCCTCCTTTAACTTGAATTTGAGCGCCGCCCGTGCCCTGTGCAGCAGCGAGCGGACGGTAGATTCTTTTTTTTCTAGAATGGACGCAATTTCCGCCGTGGAATATCCCTCATAGTAAAACAAATACACGGCGGCGCGCTGTGGTGCGGGCAGCGACAGCACCGCCTGCAGTACCTCGTCCCCGCCGCCCAGCGCGTCCTGGCTGGGCAGCGTATCGTCCAACGCGCCTGTCTTGGTGTGCCAAAAACTCTTCAGGCGGTTTTTGCACAGGTTGATGGTGACGCGCAGCAGCCATGCCTTTTCGTGTTCGGCGCTGGCAAAGGCGGGACGGGTTTCCAGCAGTTTCATAAACACGTCCTGCGCCACGTCTTCCGCGTCCATTTTGTTTTTGGTATAGGAGAATGCAGCCCGGTATACCATATCCCCATAGGTATCCAGGTAATCGTCAAGTGTGCGCGCGGCCACGGATTCATTCCCCCCTTTTGTCATCAGTTGTTGTGCAGTGAACAAAGCAAAAGGGCCGGATCCGGTCTCTTTGCCCTGTCCGCTCCATAGGAAAAAGCGGGACGGTTTGGGAAAACACCTGGAATTTGGTATTGCCGCCCCGCCCCGCAGCCAGCCCGCACCCCAATGGGCGGGCCGGCAAACAAAGCTTATCTATGCCTGTATGGCAGCATACCAAAGTGCAACAGCTGCCATACGAAAAAACATCATCATACGTTAGACGCAGCAGCAGGGGCGTTTGGTTCCACACTGCCGCCAGGGCGCGGTGACTGGGGTGAGGAAGGGGCTGCCCCGCGCAGCAGCCCCGGTTCCTGTGATAGGGATGAGGGGAATGCCCCGAACGGGGCCCCGTCCCCAGTATAGGAAAGCGGTTTGACGCCTTCCAAACGCGCTGTCCAAGCTGGCGCTCCGCGGACAAAAACGGAATCTGTCTGCGGAAAGCCTGCCGGAAACAGCGGCGGTCCGTTTGCAGGGAATTCCTGCCGCGCCGCACATTCCGGCAAAAACAGCAGCCCGTTGGAAAGGCATTATACGCTTTGCACTATCGTAAGTACGGTGTCCGGGTCCAGGCCGCTCTCGCAAGAAATTGAATAGGCCACAGACCCATCGGTCCAAACGGCACAGTTTACCGCGCTTCCGTCGCCGCACAGCGTGCCGGTGAACGTTTCTGTTTGCAGCGGCTGCTCTACTGCATAACGGTTATAATCGCCGCTGATATCTCCATCGCCGTTTGCCGCACGCAGCGTTACCCCGGCGCCATCCGGCGTTTGGTAAACCAGTTGCAGTATGGTATTGGAAATGGTTTGAATACCGGTTAGTTGATAGGATTGCGGAACGGTGGGCAGCGCTGCGTCAATTCCGGCCGCCTCCTTTGCTTCCTGCACGGTGGCGTGGTCCTGGATTGGGTTCGGGATTTGGACGGATTCCTCCGGCACAGGCGCCGGATAAAAGATGGAAAGCGTCTGTCCGTCCCAGGACACACAGTTCATGTTGCAGGCCAATATGCCGAACAATGTGGCAGGCACATAGGCCCGGTCGCCGCCGATGAGCAGCGGAGCCTGGCCCAGCGCCGTCGGCGCGGACATGCCAATGGCCTGGCTGCTCGCCATGTAATAGCTGTCCAGCCCAATTGTGACCGTTGTATTTACCGTACCGTCATCCAAATGGGCGCTTTGGCCGTCCTCGTCCCAGGTGACGGTAAAGCCCAGCGTTTCGGCAATGTGCCGCAGCGGCACCATCAAATTGCCATGGATTTGCCATAGCGCCGGCGCGTCCTGTAGTGTTACACCGTTGCAGATAACGGTTTTTCCCTCTAGCTGCATGACAGTGGGCAGCACAGTCATAATAGGGGTATCTATCGATGGCGGCGCAGCAAGCGCGCCCGTCCAAGGGGCTGCCAACAGTGCGCTGCACAAGGAAATGGCCCAAAATTTTTTGTTCATTTGTCAAGACCTCCTCTGGCTTTGGGGAATGTCTCCCCGTTCACTTATCATACAAGTCACCTAGGGAAAATGTTGCAGCA
>CALLNG010000308.1 GCA_938005345.1 uncultured Clostridia bacterium | reverse complement strand
CACCAACATGCCGCCTGCGACCAATATCGCCTCCATGGAGGAGCCGGTGGTGGCGGCGGAAATCATCACGCCCACCGAATTTGTCGGTAACATTATGGAGCTGTGCCAGGATCGGCGCGGCGTGTATAAAAACATGAAATACCTCGACGAGACGCGCAGCATGCTGAGCTATGACCTGCCGCTCAACGAAATCATTTATGACTTTTTCGATGCAGTTAAGTCGCGCACCAAGGGATATGCATCGTTTGATTATGAGATGAAAGGGTACGAGCCGTCCGATTTGGTGAAGCTGGACATTTTGCTCAACGGGGAAGTGGTGGACGCGCTTTCGTTCATTGTGCACCGCGACAAAGCCTATGCCCGCGGGCGGCGCATTGCGGAAAAACTCAAGGAAAACATCCCGCGGCAGCTGTTTGAAATCCCCATCCAGGCTGCTATCGGCAACAAGATTATCGCGCGCGAAACAGTCAAGGCCATGCGCAAAGACGTCTTGGCTAAGTGTTACGGTGGGGATATCACCCGCAAAAAGAAGCTGCTGGAAAAGCAGAAGGAAGGAAAGAAACGCATGCGCCAAGTGGGGTCGGTGGAAGTGCCGCAGGAGGCGTTTATGTCTGTACTGAAATTGGATGAATAAAAAGCACATTTTGCGAAGAGGGACACGTATAGAGTCACAAAGGGGACGAGCTGTCCCCCCCTATATCGCATTTGTCATTTTTCACAAAATAGCCACCGCAAAATCGGACAAAATACAGTACTTTTCCCCTTGACGCGGCAAGGGGATTTATGTTACAATAAAGATACACTAAAATGGTATGAATTGGAGTGTTTGGGAATTGAAAATCACGCAGGAATGTGATTATGCAATCCGGATTGTGTTGATGCTGTCCGAACTGGGCGCAGGCGCACGGGTAGATGCAAATAGCATTGCGCAGGCGCAGGGGGTACCGCAGCGCTTCACGGTCAAGATTTTGCGAAAACTGGTGCAGGGCGGCGTTGTCTGTTCTTTTAAAGGTGCCAAAGGCGGGTACTGTTTGCAGCGTCCACCGGAGGATATCACGCTCAAAGAACTGGTTTTTCTCATTGACGGGCCGGTGGAGATTAATAAATGCCTGGGAGACGGCTATGTCTGCGGGCGGGGACGGATGCAGACTTGTGCTGTCCGCCGTCAGCTGCAGCGCATCAACAACATGATTTGTGACGAACTTGGCAAACTTGATTTTGCCAGCCTTCGCCAGCAAGAAACAGCAGGACAAAAAAATTCATAAAAATTTAGCAAAAAAGAAAGGGGCAAAACAAAATGAAGTATGTATGTTCAGTCTGTGGGTACGTATCAGAAGATGGAGCGCCGGACAAATGTCCACAATGCGGTGCGCCCAAAGAAAAATTTAATCCGATGGAGGGCGAACGCGCTTGGGCAGACCAGCATGTGGTAGGCGTAGCGCAGGGCGTGAGCGAGGACATTCTGGAAGATTTGCGCGCGAACTTTACCGGTGAATGCAGCGAAGTC
>CALLNG010000307.1 GCA_938005345.1 uncultured Clostridia bacterium | reverse complement strand
CATTCATATAGTTCCCTGAAGTCTCCCCTTTTAACCAAAGTGTTTTCCGGCTACGGCTATAAAACACCGCTTTCCCACTTGAAATTGTCTTTTCCAGTGATTCCCTATTCATGTATGCTACCATCAAGATTTGTCCTGATTTAGCGTCCTGAAGTACAGCGGGTACCAAACCATTTTCATCAAATTTAATTGTATCTAGTATCATGGGACTAACGCTCCTTCCAATTTATATTCTCACTTCAATCTTACTATTCTTCAAATACTGTTTCAAATCCATGATTTCCATTTCTTTATAGTGAAATAGCGATGCCGCCAGTGCCGCATCCGCTTTTCCATCCGTTAGTACCTCACGGAAATGCTCCATGGTTCCCGCACCGCCGGATGCAATTACAGGTACTTCTACCGCCTCGGACACTGCCCGTGTCAATTCCACATCGTAGCCCGCTTTAGTACCATCTGCATCCATACTTGTGAGCAGAATTTCTCCTGCACCAAGCCGTACGGCTTCCTTAGCCCATTCCAGCGCATCCAGCCCAGTTGGGATACGCCCGCCATTGATATACACTTCCCATCTGTCACCTGTCCGTTTGGCGTCTATCGCCACCACAACACATTGGCTGCCAAACTGCAGCGCCGCTTTTGTGATGAGTCCATTGTCTTTGACAGCAGAAGAGTTGATAGAAATTTTATCAGCACCCTCCTTGAGAATGGCGCGAAAATCATCCACCGTGCGAATACCGCCGCCCACAGTGAACGGAATAAAGACCTGTGAAGCAACGCCGCGTACTACATCCAACAAAATATTCCGGGCATCAGAAGATGCCGTGATATCCAAAAATACCAATTCATCAGCGCCAGCTTTATCATAAACCGCTGCAACCTCTACCGGATCTCCGGCATCCTTCAGATTCACAAAATGAACCCCTTTGACCACACGCCCGCCGTGGACATCCAGGCATGGGATAATCCGTTTTGCTAACATGCTATCTCCACCCTTTCTATTCCATCGACCGAATGACATCTGCCAAATCAATCCGTCCGGCATAAATGGCTTTTCCTATAATGACGCCTGCAACGCCCGTCTCCTTTAAGCGTTCTACATCTTCTTTACAGCTGACACCGCCGGACGCAATTACATCGCAGGACACCCGCCGGCTCATTTCCTCCATGGCCTTGCAATTTGGTCCCAGCAGCATGCCATCTGTCGCAATATCGGTATAAATAATCGTACAGACGCCGAGTGCTTCCATTTGTTTGGCAAGTTCAACCGCTTTGATATTGCTCACTTGTTCCCAGCCGTGAGTTGCTACCAGGCCATCTTTGGCATCAATGCCAACGGCAATATGGTCGCCGTATTTTTGCACCGCTTCCTGAACGAACTCCGGATGATTCACCGCCGCTGTTCCTATCACAACGCGGCGTACCCCTAGTGCCAATGTTTTTTCCAAAGACAGCATATCCCGCACACCGCCGCCCAGCTGCACCGGGATATCCTTTGCAGCGTGGACTATTTCACCAATGGCCTGCGCGTTTTTCCGC
>CALLNG010000306.1 GCA_938005345.1 uncultured Clostridia bacterium | reverse complement strand
GTTTCATTGGTCAATGAGGGACGGGAATATGCAAAAGAAGGACTGGGAACTTTTTGGAGTTTTCGCGATCATCCGGACCCTTGGAGTATGCAACACATCGTCCTTGGCACGGAACTGGAACGGTTTTCGCTTTTATCAGCAGAAGAATTGGAAGAATTTACCGGATGGTCGGCTAATCAAGTATCATCGGTACAAATCATTGAACAGGGCCCTGTTTTAACCCGAATACAACTATTGTTTGGGCATAAGTCTACCAGGATATCGATGCAATATACCGTTTTTAACGAACAGCCTTGGGTGGATATGGATATTAGAATCTATAATGCCGAGCCGAATCATATATACCGTTTGTCTTTACCGGTAGAGGGCGGCCAGCATTGGTTTCGCGCTCAAGATATCTGCGGAGTGAAGGACTTGTCTGACGAAGCATATGAGCAAGTGGTTCATCAATGGGTGAGAATAGGTGAGGAGCACCAAGCGCAATTAAGTGTAATTAATGATAGCAGTTATAGTGTTTGTGTTCGGGACGGAGAATTAATGGCAACGTTGTTACGAACGCCTGCCTACGTGGCACATCCTTTACCGGGGCGCCCGCTGTTAGAAGAAAAACGGTTTTTGTCTCATATGGATCAGGGGATTCGTACCATGCGTTTTCGTTTGATACCCGGAAATCTTTCTGAGCAGGATACCGATTTAAAAGCGCAAAATTTCAACACGCCGCCCGTAGCAACCACTCTTTTCCCAAGAGGGAACGGAGCCGAACGACCATCCATGACCGTTCAGGGCGCACAGTTAATGGCGTTAAAGCTGGCCATAGACGGAGATGGGTACATTCTTCGTGTTTTTCGTAATCTTCCAGAAGCGGGAGCGGTCATTATTGATTGGCCTACTGTGGGTGTACATACATGTCTAAGGTTGGAGGGTTATCAGATACAAACGTTGCGAATAACAGGCGGAAGGGTAATTCTCTGTAATATATTAGAAAAAAATCAATTGGAAAAGGAGTGTTAGATTCATGAAAAAATGGAAATGTGT
>CALLNG010000305.1 GCA_938005345.1 uncultured Clostridia bacterium | reverse complement strand
TAATTGCCCTTTTTTGTGGTGTTGGTTGGACAATTTCGCCATTTCCGCTTTGACCGCATTGAGATTTTCCCGGCCTTCATATATCGCGCCTTTGGTGTCACACAACACAGCATTTTTGAGCCCCATTTTCATCAGGAGCTTGGTAATAGCAATTCCCGCCGCACCGCTTCCATTGATGACAACTTCCACATCCGCCATTTTTTTACCAACCAGTTTTA
The DNA here is from genome assembly GCA_938005345.1 of uncultured Clostridia bacterium. Taxonomy (GTDB): domain Bacteria; phylum Bacillota; class Clostridia; order RUG12999; family RUG12999; genus JAAWTG01. The sequence goes on along the minus strand of CALLNG010000305.1, from coordinate 961 downwards.
GCGCGTTCATAATCCCTGCCAACGTTACCACTGCCGTACCGTGCTGGTCATCATGAAAAATAGGAATATCACATACTTCCTTCAGTTTTTGCTCTATTTCAAAGCAACGCGGCGCAGCAATATCTTCCAGGTTGACGCCGCCAAAGGAACCTGCCAGCAATTTCACTGTGTTGACAATGTCGGCTACCTCTTTGGATCGGATGCAAAGTGGGAAAGCATCCACGCCGCCAAACTCTTTAAACAACACACATTTTCCTTCCATCACCGGCATACCTGCTTCCGGTCCTATATCGCCCAGACCTAGTACCGCCGTTCCGTCCGTTACTACTGCCACCAAATTGTGCCGTCTGGTATACACATAGGACAAGTCTACATCATCACGTATAGCTTTACATGGTTCTGCAACGCCCGGCGTATAGGCAATGGCAAGATCATCCTTGTTTTCCACCTTTGCCCGGCTTGCCACCTCAATTTTCCCATTCCATTGCTGATGCTTTTGCATTGCCAATTCTTGATTGGTCATTTGCCATCCTCCTCTTTTTTATGCAATCTCTCATTGTTTTCCATTTTATCCGCTTTTTATTATACACGTTTCTTCCCTGCTTGTCCAGATAGAACCGGCAGGAATTTTTCCATTTCCGTTGGTTTCTTTTTTTATGTACCCAACTGCTACATTTTCTATTTGCTGTTCAGCTGTGAATACCCGCCAAAACTAGAGATGATGTATAAATGGTGACCGTTGGGGCTAGACTATTGTTTGGCAGGTATTTTGCACTAACAGCAGAGTAAATCAAGCATGTCTAGTCAATTTTACAGAAGTATCTTCTAGTTATTGTGAAATATTTTAAAAAACTCTTGACAAATCTCCAATCTTATCTTATAATGAAGAAATGAGGCAACTTAGCATCTTATGGAGAGGTGGCCGAGCTGGTTTAAGGCGCAGCATTGGAAATGCTGTGTA
>CALLNG010000304.1 GCA_938005345.1 uncultured Clostridia bacterium | reverse complement strand
TTCCACCACCAAAGCACAGCAAAACTACTGTGACGTTTCCTTCCGTGACGGTGATTTTATCATGTTCGGCAAGGAAAGCGCCGGAATTCCTGACGGTGTGCTGCAGCAGCATTTATCCCGCTGTGTTCGGATTCCCATGCGGAGCACGCTGCGTTCCCTCAATCTCTCCAACTCAGTCGCCATTGTGCTCTATGAAGCGCTGCGCCAGACGCAATTTCAGAATTTATTGGAGGTTTCTCCGTATTTTCCGCCAGAAAGGAAGGAATAACCCATGAAACGAACGCCAAACCTACTATTTGTTATTGCCGACCAGTTCCGCCGCCATTCTATGGGATTTTGGACGGAACCGGCATTCCGTCCCCATTTGACCACGAACCCTGACCCGGTGTACACGCCGCATTTTGACGCATTTGCACGTCAAAGCGTTGTACTTAGCCGGGCCATTTCCAATTATCCTGTATGCAGCCCCTTCCGCGCCATGCTATTCTCCGGCCAATTTCCAGAGCAAAACGGTGTTTGGAATAACTGTGCCCCCATTCGGACCTATGAACTGCGCGGGGATATTCCAACATTTCCTAGTGTTCTGCACGAATGCGGCTACCACACCGGCTATATCGGCAAGTGGCATTTGGAATGCCCGCGTCCCGATTTTGATCCGCAGGGGCAGTACATTGCAGATGACAAAACCTATCAAGGCCCCCGCCGGTTTGCCGATGGTTCCTTACCGGACAATGAAAAATGCTGGGATACCTTAATTCCCCAAGGACGGCAGCGGGATATTGATTTTCTCTATGCCTACAACACCTGGGACGTATTCCGCGGCAACGCGCAGATGGACAAGCTGAAAAAGCCGCATTACTGGGATCTTGCGCACCATCGCCATATCGCGCCAGACGGCGTATGGACACCGGAACACGAAACGGACGTTGCCATTTCGTATTTGGAAAACCAGCAGGGAGAGCGCCCAGAGGAAGACCCATTTGCCTTGTTTGTTTGCTACAACCCACCCCATCTGCCTTATGAGAGCCGGGAGGATACGGACTATGACATGTATGACAACCACTACTGTGAGCAGGCCGTGCCAGATTATCATGACTTGATTGCAAGGGACAATGTGGAACTGGACGGGCCGGACTATGAGCGGCATATCCGGGTGCATTTTTCCCATATCAGCGGCATTGACCGCCAATTTGGCCGGTTGTTGGATACGTTGGAACGGCTGCATTTGGCGGATGACACCATTGTGGTTTTTTGCTCCGACCATGGCGAAATGATGGGAAGCCACGGATTGATGAGCAAAAATGTGCTCTATGAAGAAGCGATGGCCATTCCCTTTTTAATCCGCTGCCCCGGCATGGCGCCCAAAGTGGATGACTTGCTGCTCAGCGGCGTGGATATTATGCCCACCATACTTTCTTTAATGGGGCTCACACCCCATATCCCGGCCCAGTTGCAGGGCACTGACTATGCAGACGCGCTGCGGCAAGGCGGCGGTGCGCGTCCACAGTCGGCCCCCTTTATGCAAATTCATACCAAAGGCCTACAAACAGAGCATTATACGTTTTCCATTTCCGATGGCGGCGCGCAGTATACCAAGCCGGCGCTGTATGACAATTTGGCCGACCCCTACCAAAAAAATAATATCCCCTTTGACGAAATACCGCCGGAAGATTTACTCTTTTTACGCCAGCAACTTGGCTTTTGGCTCAAACGGTCCAATGACCCCTGGTGGCAGGAACGGCGGTATGCGGACTTTATCTGTTATCCTGAGGATTGAAGCTTAAGCCATGTGACTTTAGACCATATACCTGTTGTATGGAAGTTTCGCATGTCCGGCGGCGCAATGAAACAAATTGCGCCCTGGATACGTCTAATTAGTATATCATTCCAATTTGACCGCTGTTTCCCAACAATATTCCCACGTTCCTATTGTGGTTTTGGGATTCGCTGGTATCCGCATTTGTACTGGAACACTTGCGGCAAACAAAAGAATTCCCCGCCAGTGCTTATTTTGATCGATGCGCTCTTGAACTAGCGGGGAATCCAAAAGGAGGGGTTCGCCCATGAAACGTTTTACTTTACTACTAGCAGCAGCACTTCTCATCAGCGGCTTGACAG
>CALLNG010000303.1 GCA_938005345.1 uncultured Clostridia bacterium | reverse complement strand
CCACTGCCGATACTTTTTTATGCTGTGCCATTGTTTCTATTCACCCTTACAGTTTTTTTACCGTGTCCATGACATAATCTGCAAATTCGCTGCAAGTAGCTCCGGTATCCCGGCCGGTTACCACCAGCTTCTTTTCTGTATACATGCAGATGTCAAGCGCTTTTTCTAGTTTCGCTGCCTTTTCCACCTCGCCGATGTGTTCAAGAAGCATCACGCAAGCGCGCAAAACGCTGCAGGGATCAGCATATTTGTCGCGTCCTTCTTCCACCATGCGCGGGGCGCTGCCGTGGATAGCTTCAAACATGGCATACCGTTTGCCGAGGTTCGCGCTTCCGGCTGTGCCAACACCACCCTGAAATTCCGCCGCTTCGTCCGTTAAAATATCGCCGTAGAGGTTAGGCAGAACCAAAACCTGGAAGCCTGTCCGGCGTTTTTCATCGATTAATTTTGCTGTCATAATATCAATATACCAGTCATCTAGTTCAATTCCCGGATAGTCCTTTTGGATATTTTGGCAAATGTTCAAAAATTTTCCATCGGTTGTTTTCACAACATTTGCTTTGGTAACGGCAGTCACTTTGGTTTTCCCGGTTTTTTTCGCATAATCGAATGCGGCACGCGCGATTCGTTCGCTGCCTTCTGTGGTGGCAACACAAAAATCAAATGCAACTTCATCTGTGATGTTGATACCGTCGCTGCCCAGGGCATAGCTACCTTCAGAATTTTCACGGAAAAAGGTCCAGTCAATGCCTTTCTCCGGCACTTTTACGGGCCGGATGTTGGCAAACAAGTCCAGCTCTTTGCGCATGGCAACATTGGCGCTTTCAATATTAGGCCATTTATCTCCGCTGCGTGGGGTAGTGGTTGGGCCTTTTAAAATGACATGGCATTGTTTGATTTCTGCTAGAACATCATCTGGAATTGCTTTGTGTTCCGCAGCGCGGCGCTCAATTGTCAGCCCTTCAATGACCCGAAATTCCACTTTTCCGCTCTTCACTTTGTCCTGAAGCAAAAATTCCAATACACGGTGGCCTTCCGCTGTAATAGCCGGGCCAATGCCGTCCCCACCGACAACGCCGATGATGATTTTGTCCAGTTTGTCATAGTCCAGGAACTCTTTGTCCGCTTTAATTTTGTCATTGCGGTCCAGCTGTTTTTCTACTACCTTTCCAAACTGTTCCATTGCTTGTTTCACAATTTCTTCTCTGTTCATACCACAACTCCTCCATTTTATGTACCGGAACCGCGGCGGCATCTAACTTAAACCGTGCAGTTCCAATCTATTTATTTCTGCGAACCGGAAGGATCACAGGTTTGTACAACAAAATTTCCATCTTGGACATCTACTACGGCAGTGCCGCCTTCTGGAAGATTCCCGCTTACAAGCAGGTCTGCTATCAGATCTTCCACATGGCGGGTAATACACCGGCGAATAGGACGTGCGCCATATTGCGGCTGATACCCTTTTTCCAAAAGCAATTCTTTTGCCTGCTGAGAGATTTCCAACGAGATATGTTTTTGCTGAAGCCCTTCGCGTACATCGCGCAGCATCAAATCTACGATTTGCAGCAGCTGTTCTTTTTCCAGCGGCTGGAACTCTACAATTTCATCTACGCGGTTAAGAAATTCCGGACGGAAGATTTCCTTCAGCGTTTTTTCATAGCGGCTTTCTTTTTTACCTGCGCCGCCAAAACCAATATTCTCTGCGCTGCGCTCGGAGCCTGCGTTGGACGTCATAATGATAATGGTATTATCAAAGTTAACGACCCGGCCCTGGCTGTCGGTAATACGTCCATCGTCGAGCACCTGCAGCAGAATATTAAATACATCAGCATGCGCTTTTTCAATTTCATCCAGCAGAATGACGGAATAGGGATTACGGCGGACTTTTTCCGTCAACTGGCCCGCTTCCTCATAGCCAACATATCCCGGTGGGGAACCAATTAGCTTAGAAACGGTGTGTTTTTCCATATATTCTGACATATCAAGGCGGATAAGTGCCTCTTCGGTACCAAACATCACTTCTGTCAGCGCTTTGACCAGTTCCGTTTTTCCCACGCCGGTCGGCCCGACAAAAATAAACGATACGGGCCGCCGTGCAACGCTAATACCAGCCCTGCGCCGGCGAACCGCCCGCGCTACCAGGCTGACCGCGTCATTTTGCCCTATCACTCGCTGGTGCAGCGTATCTTCCAACTGCAACAACTGTTTGGAATGCTCCATATTCAGCTTTTGCACAGGAATGCGGGTCCAAAGTTCAATGACAGAAGCCACATCCTCTGGTGTTACGGGTTTGCCGTAGCATTCCTGTTTCAGTTTTTCAATTTCTTCTTTGATTCGGCATTCTTCCACCTTGAGATCCGCGGCCTTTTGATAGTCTTCAATAGAATCCGACTGCACCGCGGATTCTTTTTGAATTTGCAGTTCCTCCAGCCGTTTTTCCAAATCGCGCAAATGAATGAGGCCCGTATTGGCAAGGTTCACTTTAGAGGCGGCTTCATCAATCACATCAATCGCCTTGTCCGGCAAAAAACGGTCATGAATATACCGCTCAGAAAGCTGCACACTCAAACGGATGATGTCGTCAGAAATGCTCACTTTGTGGTAATCCTCATAATAGTCCTTAATTCCGCGGAGAATTTCAACGCTTTCCTCCATGCTTGGCGCAGGGTCTTGAGAATGGTCACCGCTCCGGCTCTGTCCGGCGGCTCCACCTGTACCGGCTGAAAGCGCCGCTCCAGGGCGGAATCTTTTTCAATGTGCTTGCGGTATTCTTCCAGCGTCGTGGCGCCGATGATTTGCAGTTCACCGCGCGCCAAGGCCGGTTTTAGAATGTTTGCGGCATTCATTGCGCCTTCCGCATTTCCTGCCCCCATGATATTATGCAGCTCGTCAATCACCAAAATGATATTGCCGAGGTTTTTCACTTCTTCAATCAAGTTTTTCAAACGGGATTCAAACTGCCCGCGAAACTGGGTTCCTGCCACCAAAGCAGCAAAATCCAACAGATATACTTCCTTGTCATACAGCTTGGCAGGAACATTTTTTTCCACAATGCGCAGCGCCAAGCCTTCCGCAATGGCGGTCTTGCCGACACCAGGTTCTCCAAGCAAAACAGGGTTGTTTTTGCTTCGCCGGTTTAGAATTTGAATTACGCGGGCAATTTCCTTGTCCCGGCCAACTACGCGGTCTATTCCACCGGTTTGTGCCCTGCGGGTCAAATTCACTCCATAGGTCTCCAAATTTTTGCGCTTTTTATCCCGGCGCCGTTTGGGACGGGACATTTTGGTATCGCCTGGTTCCGGCTCTTTTTCTTGTCCTTGAAATCCAGAGGCTTGAAACATTTTGCGGAGAAAGCCCATTGGGCTGCCTGGTTCTGCTGTACTGTCATCTTCCGCACCATCTTGATCCATTGGTGCTAACATGCCTGGCTCTGCACCTGATGCTTCCATCATAGCCTGCATTTCTTCCGCCAGCTCTTCGCCGCCGTTTTCCATCATGTCTTTCATGCCAGCTTCTAATTCTTTGGGGTCAACGCCCATCTGTTCCATCATTTTTCCCATGGGATTGATGCCTAGTTCTGTTGCACAACTCAGACAGTACCCCTCCATTTTTTCCTTTCCATTTTCCAGCTTTGCCACAAAAATAACAGAAATATTTTTTTTGCATCGGCTACACAACATTTTCATCACTCCAGTCTCACAGTCCGCCGGCCTTCGGCGGAAACGTTTTCGCAAAGGAAAGCTGTTATCTATCGAAAAAATTTTCTAATCTACCTATTATACTATAGTAGTATATCACAAGTCGCGTTAGATTTCAAACAATTTGCACGAAAAAAATATAAACAATTTGTGAACATTTTCTGACTTTTCCGACAACAGCAAAGAGAAGTAGCTAAATAAAAGGGCAGCAGGCCGGCCTGCTGCCCCCCCAATTTTGGGTTATCCGTGAAATTTGGTGGTAGTCGCCAGCTTCACAACGGCCTTACCCGGTATGAGTTCCAGCAATTTTTGGTCGTTGAGGTTGAGGGGAAGCTCTAAAATATAATCCAGGTCGTATAAGCCTTGTTCCTGTTTGGACAAGCGGAAATCCGTGATCATTACCTTGTGCTCTTGTAAAATGGCGTCAATTTGCGCCTGAGCCTGCGCATTATGTTCGCCACGAACGGTAAGCTGCACCATACGGGGCATCTCCAAAAGACGAATGTTTTTGTGCAAAATAAGCTGTCCCAGTAAAATAAGGCCCGTTGTAACAATGCCAACCACATAAAGGCCGCCGCCTATCGCCATACCAATACCGGCGGTGGCCCAGATACCAGCCGCCGTAGTAAGCCCAGTGACAGTACGTTTTTGGATAAAAATAATGCCTGCGCCGATAAATCCAATACCGCTGACGATCTGTGCTGCTACGCGCGATGGATCCAGCTTAATAAAATCTTGGTTTCCCTGCAAATCCATAAAGCCGTATTTGGATACTACCATCATCAGTGCCGCTGCGCACGCCACAATAAAATGTGTCCGAACACCGGCTTCTTTGGATCGGTTTTTCCGCTCATATCCAATGGCAACGCCGCATAGGCCCGCCACAACAATCCGAAGAAGATACCATAATTGGTCGGAAATAGCAAGTGTATTGAGCATGATATTCCTCCTTTTCCAAATTTTTTAAGAAAGTAAAATCGTTATGTTTATAGTATAACATATTCTAGAACATTTGTCTAATAGAACCCATGAAATTATCCTTTTTTGCATTGATTTTTGCCAGGAGCCATGATATAATAAGCATATTGAGAGTTATTTTACGTAGACGCGGCCTAGAAATAATGCTGCAACTGCAGAAAAGAGGAATGAATATGAAACATCGGAAAAACCATATAGCTTGGATTTTGACTATATGTACGTTGCTGCTCGGTTTTTCGGCATCGGCAGAGTCGTATGATTTTTTACCGCTGAATGTAGATATGTGGGTGCAGCAGGGAGAAGAGGAGATAGAACTAAATCTCTGGGTGCAAAATAATACCAATACGCCCATTATACAGTTTACATTTTCCGCGGATATTTATGATGCTACGGGGAATTTGGCTGAATATACCGGCACCCAAGCACCAAAATTTTATGGTATAGCTAACGCAATCTATTTGCCGGAACAAACCAATGAATTATATACCTGGAGTTTGGAAGATTATCAAAATCCAGCTTCGGTGGGAAATATTCAGATATTATCTGTAACCTTTTTGAATAGGGGAACCTGGAATTATTCACCGGGCACCCCGTATTCGTATGAACCAGATTTCAAGTGGGAAAATGAAACCATGGCAGATGGCAGTGTGGAACTGTATTATGACCACAGCGTACACCTGTTTGACACCTCGCTGGGGTCTATGTCTAGAGACTGGTATATTTGGAGCGATGCGGTAAACGATTGGGTATGGTTTTCTGGGGACATGGCGGCAGATTGTTATATTTGGAACGAAGGTGCCGCTATTAAATTGGTTATCAACAAAAATCCAGCGCTCTATACTATCAAAACGTTCCAGGCGGGCATGTCTCCGTATATTACCATGC
>CALLNG010000302.1 GCA_938005345.1 uncultured Clostridia bacterium | reverse complement strand
AGGAGGAACTTGCGGAACGAAAAAAAGCGAGCGAGGCGTATAAAAAAATCCAGTTTTCCATATCGGATTCCATCCTTGAGGCGCAAAACTATGCGGAGCAGCTCAAGCAGGAAACACAGCAAAAAGAGCGTCAGCGGCGCAGTGAAATCGAGGAGCAAATGGCACAGCGGCAGATCCAGCTTAAGCAGCAGGCCGCGCAGGTAGAGGAACAAATTGCGCAGCGTCAGCGTCAGCTTGCGCAATATGCGGAGCAGGTGGAGGCGTTTCGCGCACAGCTTAAGGCACTACTGAAAAGCATGGACGGCGAGCTGGAGCAAAAGCAGCAAGAGGCTGGCAAAATGGTGCCGGAGGAGCCCCACGTAGCGGGCGTCCTGCTACAGGAGCAACAAAGCGGTGAAGAGAGCCGGGACGCGGTACAACCCGTCAATATGGCTCTGTTCCAGCTTGAAACGGAAGGATAAACAGGTGAAGAAGCATGAATATGCAAAAGGGAAAACGGCTGGGAAGCCTAGTGTTGTGCATACTTTTTCTGTATGGCGTTTTTGTAGCCGCTTGGGCGGTATTGGCGGAGCCGCCGCTGATTTTTGTGGCGGGCAACCCGGACGCCTACCCGGTCGAATACTACGATGACCAAACAGTACCAAGGTCTGATACCGGAGTTGTTGCACGCGTTTTCCGCTTCGGGCCGCTATCGCATTGCCTATCTGGACGGCGCAGAAGGGGATAACCGGCAGGAACTGAGCCGAAACCGGCAGGCAGAGCTGGTTTCGGGATGTGTTGCGGCGGACGGTTTCCCAGAGGCCCAATGGGCCGGGGGCGTCACGGTGCTGAGGACTGTGCAGGCGGGGGCAGAGCAGGAATACCGGATCTTGTTTACAGAAATTGCAGATGAAACGTTCCGGGCGGAGTTGTCGGAATTTTTAGCGGGCGTCACCGAAGCGGAGCGCAGCGGTATTTTGGTAGATACGGCCCGGGACAGCAGGCAGACGGGGATTGCGCCGTGGGTGCTGCTGTCCGCGTGCGGTGCTGTGGCGCTTTTGGGTACAGCGGTCCTGTTGCTATTCGCCTGGCGCTGCCGCAGCAAGGAAAAAGAGGACCGGCGCCGGCTAGAGACAGAGGAAGTGACGGGAATCGGCAGCTATGAATATCTTCGTATAGCGTACAAGCGGCTGGTTAACGACAAAAACCGAGTGCTGTACCACATGGTTTATTTGCAGGCGGATACCGATGTGCTCCGCCGGTTCAGCGGCGATGAGGAAGCCAAGGAACTGCTCCGGTACATCGCGTCTGTTTTGACCGCGCGCACACAGCAGCCGGACATTGTCAGCGCGTTGCCGCGTGGCGCGTTTTGCGTGATGAAATTTTCCGCTATGGATGGGGAGGCGGCGGAATGGACAGAGGGCGTGCTGGATACCATCCAGGACTATGCACGGCGGTATGATACCATTTGTCCCATCAACGTGCACGCCGGGATTTACAAAATGCAGCTGCCCGACCGCGATTTGGGCAGTGTACTCCTGAAAGCGGAATACAGCTGCGCCTATGCCCAGAAAAATGGGATGGACTATGCGCTGTGTACGCCGGAAATCTTGGCGCTGCAGCAGGAAGAAACCAGTTTGCAAAAACGCATTTATACGGCGCTGCAGCAAGAGGAGTTTTCCGTTTACCTGCATTTTTTTGTCGATGCATCCAACGGGAAAATCGTGGGGGCGGAGGCGCTGACCCGGTGGAACCATCCGGAAAAGGGCTTGCTGATGCCCGGCCAGTTTATTCCCATGATGGAACGGGAAAACTGTATTGCCAAGCTGGATTATTATGTGCTGCAAAAGGTGTGCCAAACGCTGGAGGAGCTGGACCAGCAGCAGGCGGGCAGCTTCTTTATTTCCTGCAACATGTCCAGAGGCACCTTTGCGTCCCCCACGTTTGTGCAGGACTGCATGGAAATTTTGCAGCGCTATTCGTTTCCCCACGGGGAGCTGATATTGGAGCTGACAGAAAGCGATACGGCGAAATATTCTGAGGATATCTATAAAAACGCACTGCGCCTGAAGAAACAGGGCGTAAAAATTGCGCTGGACGATTTTGGAAATTCGCTGTTGGAATTTTATGATTTGGGAAAATACCATTTTGACGGATTGAAGCTGGATAAAGGTTTGATTGCCAACATGGATACCAAGGAAGGGAGAATCATTCTGGAGGAAATTATCCATATGGGACAGAGGCTGGATATGACGGTGCTGGCAGAGGGCGTGGAAACGAAGGAACAGGCGCTGGCCCTTGTGCAGATGAACTGTCCGGTTGTGCAGGGATTTTATTTCTACCAGCCGTTC
>CALLNG010000301.1 GCA_938005345.1 uncultured Clostridia bacterium | reverse complement strand
CGGCAATCGACTTGGGTACTTCCTCATAGTGGTCGAACTGCATCGTGAAGGTACCGCGGCCCTGTGTTGCGGAGCGCAGATGGGTAGCGTAGCCGAACATCTCGGAAAGGGGGCACTGGCAGTCTATCACCGTGGTCACGCCGCGGTTCTCCGTGCCGACGATCTTGCCCCTTCGGGAAGTAATATTGCCCAGCACGTCGCCCACGATGCGGGCGCTCTTGCGAAACGGCTTGTCGGGCGTCATGCCCAGTTCGTTCATGGCGTACAGGATGCGCCGGTGCACGGGCTTGAGACCGTCGCGCACATCCGGCAAGGCGCGGTTGATGATAACCGCCATCGCGTAGCTGATGAACGATTTTTTCATCTCGTGCTCAAGGTCGATGGGGATGAGCTTATCGTTGATGGTGGAAGCCATGAGGGTGGATCACTCCTTACTGCTGATGGAAAAAGAGGAAGCGTCAGATGTCCAGGTCGGTGACCAGCTTGGCGTTTTCCTCGATAAACTCCTTGCGGGGCTCCACCTTGTCGCCCATCAGGAGGCTCATGATCTCGTCGGCGGCCATGGCGTCCTCCACGGACACCTGCATCATGGTGCGGGTTTCGGGGTTCATGGTGGTCTGCCAGAGCTGCTCGCTGCTCATCTCGCCCAGGCCTTTGTAGCGCTGAATCTCCGGCTTGGGGTCGCGGCCGATTTCCTGCAGCAGCTTTTCCAGCTGTCGGTTGAGAACGCGCATTTGATGGTCCAAACCCTTGTTTTTATAAAAAATCCGCTTATCTTCCTGCATGGCTGCCTCCGCGCCGCTAATCAGCCCGTGGATATCGGCCTCGCCCGTTTCATATTGTATGCCGGCAGAAAGTTCATAGTCATAGCGGGCCAGCCGCGCCCGGATGGCACTGATACGCTCTACGACCGTGCGCTGTCCGACGTCTTGGCACAGCACCACAAACTCATCGCCGCCAATGCGGAACACCCCGCTGTCCGGGAACGCGTCTTGTAAGGCGCTGGCAACGGTTTGCAGCATGTGGTCGCCCGCCTTGTGCCCCAGCATATTGTTGCGTTCATGCAGCCCATTGAGATCGATATATACACACGCCGCTGCGTGGTGCCCATCCATGGAAAAGGAATCAATCGCCTTGTCATAGGCCATCCGGTTACCCAGGCCGGTTAAGCTGTCGGTTTGCCCTTCTGCGATAATGTGCTGGTAGGCCTTAAAATGGTCCAGCGCCATGGAAAAACTCAGTGCGATTTGCTGCAGCGGCTGTATGTCCCTCCAGTGAAACTTCATATTGTACACGCCGAGAATTCCCACAATGCTGCCGTTTAATTGGGTAATGGGAAGCAGCATGAGGTTTTCCGTTCCACATGCAGCAAGCGATTTCCAGTCGGTGGGACAGGAGGTGCGCAGCGTACTGACGTCAAAACAGATAAACGAGCCTTCGCGGTACACCGTTTGCGTAATTCCGGGAAACTGCTCCCGAAAGTTTTCATGGGAATCAAATGGCAGTGGTTTGCCATAGCTCCAAAAACGGTCCGGCAGGTCGATGGAAATGTCCGTAATGTAAAAAAACGCGGTTTCGCCGGTCATGTAATCCGCAATGACCTGCAGGGCCTCGATAAAACAGCTAGGGCGGATGTGCACGTTGAATAATTTGTTTTCCACATCCAGAATATATTGTGTGCGGCCAAGCACGGTCCGGCTCATGTCACGCTGCTGCAGGACATCCCGTAAGATCCATCCAAAATACACAATGCAAACAAGCAGCAGCAGTCCGCCCGCTACACCGAACAGAGACAAAAACAAATTCAGGGAACCTAAAACCGTCCGCTGCGGCATGGTAAGCAGCACAATCCAGTCCTCAATGGCAAGCGGCATATAATAGATATATAGGTAATCCTGATAGCTTTCGGAGTAAACAACGGAATAATTCGCCTGCCCGGAGGCAAAATCGGCGATGATGGACGACTGATCGTAGCCTTGCTGCAAGGGCCGGTTCCAAAAGTCCTGCTTGGTGAGCAGCTGGTTATGTAACGAATCGATGATAAATTCCCCGCTTTGTTTTAATAGAAACAGCTCGAACTGGTCCGAATGACGGTGAAATAGCTGTTTCATGTCGTCCGTGCCCACAACACCGGTCAGCACGGCAACTGCCTTGCCATCTTTTACGACCGGCACAAATTCCCGCACCACCTGCCTTTGCGTATCAAACAGGTCGGCGCTGCGTGAAGAAATGTGAAACTCCTGTGTGGCTTCCGCTTCAAACGACAGCTGGCCGGACACATCCATCACCGTGCCGTCTTCCGTCAGCAGCTGGTCGCCGGGTAGCAGCAATTCCAGCCGGGAAATGGTTCTGGTGCCATTCAAAACGGCGAACAGCTGCGTAATTTGCTCCCGCTCCGTGGCAAGGTCATAGTCCGCTATCTGCAAGGCGGCCCGCTCCAGATACGCTCGGTCCGCTTCAAACTGGTCGTGGATAATAGACGCAACATCTTTTACGTATTGTTCCAGCTGTGCAATCCCCGTTTGTTTGATTTTATCTTGGTAAATAAAGGCGCTTACAAAAAAGATTGCCAGGATGGACAAAATCAACAAACAGGTAGGGAATAGTCGTTTCAACGGTAATCCTCCTTTCATGTCAAATGGTGTCGTTGGGCGGCTGTTGGCTATGCTGCGCAGCCTCCTCCTTCGCCGGAGCAGTCAGCTTGGACAGGGTCCTGCAAAGCAACTGAAACTCAATGGGTTTGGAAATATGTGCGTCCATGCCGGCAGCGGCAGTAGCGGCGACGTCCTCGGAAAAGGCGTTGGCGGTAACCGCGATAATGGGAACGCGTTGCGCATCCGGCCGCTGCATGGCGCGAATATGTTTGGCGGCCTCACAGCCATCCATTTCTGGCATTTGCATATCCATTAAAACCGCGTCAAAGGAAAATGGCGCTGCGGCACGGAACAGTTCCACGGCCTGTATGCCGTTGTATGCCTTGGTGACAACTGCGCCCTGCGCGGACAGCAGTTCGGTGGCGATTTCCATGTTCATTTCGTTGTCCTCCGCCAGTAAAATATGCCGGCCCTCCAAAGAAAATACAGCGTCCTCCGCTGCCGGTCCGCCGGCCGGAAGCGCGTGCGCGTCCCCCACCTCCTCCGCGGCGGTAAATGGCAAAATCACGATGAACGTGCTGCCTTTGCCCGGTTCGCTTTCCACCTGGATTTCACCGTCCATTTGCGTGACCAAACTCTTGGTGATGGGCATACCCAGTCCTGTGCCGGAGGCTTGCTTTGCGCTGAAGCGCATTTCCCGGACATAGGGCTCAAATAGCTTGGGCAAAAATTCCGGTGCCATGCCAATTCCGGTGTCTCCCACTACAAATTTGTATTTTGCATACTCCCCTTCGTCCATCTGGGAGACGGAAACCGAAACCGTATCGCCCGCCTCGGTAAACTTGAACGCGTTGGACAGTAGGTTATTCAAAATTTGATGAATGCGTAGGCTGTCGCCCATCACCCTGGTATTGCGTAAGGAAATACGGACGGACAGGGTTTTGTTTTCTTTGTCCGCCTGGTAGCGGAAGGTTTCTAGGCACTCCTCTACGCATTCCTTTAGGTCAATCCGCTGGTTGTTCAGCACAACGTTGCCCTGTTCCATGCGGGACATATCCAAAATGTCGTTGATGAGGCTAAGCAGCTGCCGGCTGGTGGAAGCAATTTTTTGTATATATTCGGCGGTTTTATCCTGGTCGCCGGCATGCTGGGCCGCCAGGTCGGAAAGGCCAATAATGGCGTTGAGGGGCGTGCGCATATCATGGGACATGTTGCTGAAAAAGGCCTGTTTGGCGGTTTCGTTTTGGTGCGCCGCCTCCAGCGCGTTTTCCAGCAGCTTGCGTTCCTGGAACTGAATCTGTTTTTCGCGGTCTACTTCCCGGAAGCTCAGCACCACTTCCTCCGGTGCCAGGGATTCGTCAAACAGCACCCGGATGCTGACCCAGCGGTAATCGTCACCAAAGCGGCGCAAAAACTCGCCGCCGAAATCCCGCACCCGGCGGGCCACCAGTTTTTGAATACTCTCCCTGGAAAAGCTGCGTAGATAATCGTCACGGGCGTCCGGCTCAATGACCTCGCTCATTTCCTGCAGCAGCGTTTCATAGGACCCCTTTTCGGGCATGCGGCTGCGCATGTAGTCGGATCCCTTGATCATTTCATATGTACCTTGGCCATAATCCACGCGGTATAAAGCATAATAGGAGTTGCCCAGCACCTGCACCGTTTCGTTGGTGCGGTCTATGCGGTCCATCAGCCGTGACGAGCGCCATGCCATGGCCGCCAGCGCCAGCAAAAACACGCCCAGCATGAGGGAAAAGAACAGCGTAATGCTGGTCCAGTCTCCCAAAATGTTGGAATAGGGAACCGTGACCACAGAGTACCAGCCGTTGGGCATGGTGCTGTAATACACGCCCCGCCGCTTGCCATCCAGGCCAAGGATATAGTCTTTGTAATTTTTATAGTTTCCCGCCTCAATTTCCGCAATCAGCCCATCCAGGTACTGCTGGATTTCCTCCGCCGGCCGGTTTAGATCGCTGGCTTGGTAAATGAGCGTTCCATTGCCGTCGCACAGAAAATAGGAATTTCCGGTTTTTAAGGAAACCGGGTCAAAGGGGAAATGGAAATTTTCCGGGAAAATATCCAATACTAGCAGCGCATCCCCGGATTTGCATTTTTGTGCGATAGTGATCACCGGTTTTTGGTAGATGGCGTCAGTATACACATCGGTAAACACCACATTTCCGTCCGCTGCCATGGCCTTTTGGTACCACTGCGTGGAGTGGGCATCATACGTCTCGTCACCTTCCCATGGATTGGCCGCGACAATAGTGCCGTCCAGCACGGCATAGGGATCAACCGCGCCCTCGCCCAAAACCGTTTCCAGCCGCTGAAAATACAGCTGGAGCCAGTGTGCGAGTGCTTGCTGTGTGGTTCCGCCGCGTAGCTGCTCGTCCATAGAAGCCGTGCCAAAGGAGAGCAGCGTTTCATATACGGTTAGGGCGCTTTGCTCCTCCGCTGCATAGCTGCGGGCCAGAGCCGCGCCGGTATCCAGTGCGTTTTGCAACAGCGCTCTGTAAATGGCCAGCATTCCCAGTACCATCAGGCTGGCCAGCAACACCAGCGCAACCAGTTGTAGCCGCATGTTATACACCACGCGGCGCCATTTTGATTTGTGTTGTTTCATATGCAGAACTCCTTTACAACGCCTGGATTACCTGGTGGTAAGCCTGTATGATTTCCGGCATCAAAGCGGCGGCACCCTGCCAGTCATCCGCGCGCATCGCCGCCACCTGGCGGGTTAGCAAGCTGTACAGGCGGGACATGGATAGGTTGCCGCACACGCCTTTTAGGGTATGCGCCGCTGTTAGCGCCGCGGAGTTGTCATCCGCTGCAAGCGCCGCCATCAGCCGCTGCATATTTTCGTCCGATGGAAATTGTTTCAAAAAGCGTTCTGCCAGAGAATCGTTGCCCATAAAACGCTCCAGCATGCCATCGACGTCAATGCCGGCCTGCTGCAATTGTACTTTGCGGTAAGCGTCCATATTACACCTTCCTATCTTGGGGTTGATACAGCTGTGCGAGCTGTGGTTCCACTGCAAAAAAGCAGTCCAGCAAACGGGGTTGAAACGTGCCGCATTGGCCGCTGCGGATCATATCCAGCACGGTTTCCCGCGCAAAGGCGTCTTTGTAGACCCGCTTGCAGCGCAGCGCATCGTAAACATCCGCCAGGGATACAATTTGTGCCCAAAGGGAAATTTCATCGCCCTTCAACCCATCGGGGTACCCCCGGCCATCCCAGCGTTCATGGTGGTGCCGGGCGATGTCGTAGGCATACTGGTAAACCTCGTTTTCCCGCAGCTGTGGGATTTTGTGCAGTAGTTCCGCACCCTGAACGGTATGGGTTTTCATGATTTCAAATTCCTCCGGTGTGAGCTTGCCCGGTTTGTTTAAGATCGCGTCTGGAATGGCAATTTTTCCTACATCATGCATGATGGCAGCTAGTGCAATGTTGTCGATGTCCTCTTCGTCCAGGCCCTTGCCCAATTCTGTGTGGGTCAGCAGAAATTTCGTGATGTCGTGAATCCGCTGGACATGGCCGCCCGATTCGCCGCTTCGGAATTCAATGGCGGTGGACAACGCCTTGATCATGCCATGGTTAAGGTTCATGATGCGCTGGGCCCGCTGCAGCAGTTCGGATTGCTGCAGCGCCACCTTTGTGCGCAGGCGTTTACGCGCCTGAAACAGCTCCACCACAGAATTGACCCGCCGCAGTACCATATAGGGCACCACAGGTTTGCTGATCACATCCATGACGCCTAGTTGGTACGCCTCTTTCATGGTTGCGCTGCTGGTCTCAGCCGTAATCAAAAACACGGGAATGAAATCCGTCACAGCAGCCGTGTGCAGACGCCGGAGCACCTCCAGCCCGTCCAGTTCCGGCATTAAAACGTCCAGCAAAACTGCGCAGTACCGCTCCGGTTTAGACACAATTTTAACAAGCCCGTCCTTTCCGTTTTCCGCTTCCTCCACGGCATAATAGGCGGAAAACAGGTTTTTCAAAATGCCCCGGTTGACGGCGTCGTCATCCACAATCAGCAGGGTACCTTGCCGTGATCCGGTATTGGTGGGTGCAGTGTGCATCGTCGTAGCGCTCCTTTCAAAAAACGGGGGAAGCGGATCCGCGGCACAAGGCCGTCCGCCCTCCGTTTGCCTTCTTTCGTAACCGCAAGTACTGCGCAGAGTCCCGCAGAAATCTTGCAGGATAGAATGTTGCGTTTATTATATCATATCCCATAGATAAAATCAACGTACGCCCACAAACTTTGCCGCCTAGTCCTCTTGACAAATTTGGGAAAAACATGTATAATAACAATAGATACTACATATCATATTCGGCAAATTTACTGAAAGGTAAAGACGCAAAGCTATGAGTCTAAGGCGAAGCCTCGCTATGATTGTCAAGCTGCAAAGAATTCACGATAGAATTTTTTGCAGCTTTTTTTGTTGCCAAAACCGGAGCCGGACGCAGCAGGCCGACCGGGGTGCGGCAGCCGAAACACAAAAGGGAGGGGGAAACATGAACGAGGTATTCCGGCAGGAACAAAAATATTTTATCACTCTGATGGATTTGATGAAGCTCAGCGGCGTGCTGGAACAGGTTATGCTGCAGGACAGCCACAACGGCGCATGGGGATACCGGATACGGTCTTTGTATTTTGATACGCCGTATGAAAAGGATTATACCGATAAAATTGAGGGGCTGGAGCTACGGCGCAAAATCCGGCTGCGCAATTATGACCCCGCCGCCGGATTTGCCATGCTGGAGATGAAGCAAAAGCAGGGGAGCATGCAGAAAAAACGGTCGCTTCGCATGAGCCGGGAGGATGCACAGCAGCTGATTGCGGGCCATTATACGGTGTTGCAGCAGTATGAAGAGCCGTTTGCCGCCGAGTGCTACGGCGTGATGAGCCAGGAGTGCTACCGGCCCAAAACGGTGGTGGAATACCGGCGTAAGGCTTTCATTGCCAAAGAAAACAAAATCCGCGTGACGTTTGACAGCAGTATTATGGCAACGGAAACCCATTTTGACATTTTTTCCAACGACCTTGCCATGAGTTATGTACTCGACCCGTATAACGCTGTGCTGGAGGTCAAATACAACGGTTTTATGCTGAGTTATATCAAAAACCTGTTAAACCTGTCCGACCGTTCGACACTGTCCGTGAGCAAATACTGCCTGGCGCGCATGTCGGCGTTGAAATTTAGTTTATAAGGAGGACCAACCATGAAAAAATATTTGCTGGAACTGTTTGACAAAACCAATGCCTTGACGCCGCAGGACATCGTGTTGCATGTGCTGGTTGCAGCGGTGATTGGCTTCGTGATTTTTATATCGTACCGCCTGTCCCATGACAGCGGCCTGTACAGCAAGAAATTCAACGTGTCCCTAGTCGTGCTGACCGTGCTGACGGCAACGGTCATGACGGTCATCGGCAACAATGTCGCACTTTCGCTGGGCATGGTGGGCGCGCTGTCCATTGTGCGGTTCCGCACCGCCATTAAGGATTCCAGGGATACCGTCTACATTTTCTGGACCATCATTGTGGGAATCTGCTGCGGCGTGGGGGATTATATCGTGGCGGCGGTAGGCAGCGCGGTGGTGTTTTTACTGCTGTTGCTGCTGGGTAGAATCAAAAACGACAACCGCATGCTGCTGATTGTGCGCAGCGCCCGCACCAACGAGCAGAAAATTGAAGGGCTGGTCTTTCAGCACTTTTCCCGCAAAGCGACGCTGCGTGTGAAAAATACCACAGAAAACAGTGTGGAAATGATTTATGAACTGACCAAACGGACTCTGGAAACGGAAAGGAAAAAGGGAAAAAGTATCACAGAGGCAATCTATGAAATCGGCAACATTGAATATTTGAATATCGTGATGCAAAACGATGAGATTTCAAGCTGACCAGCGCGGCCCTGGCAAGGGAAAGGAGGAATGAGGCGTGAAGTATAAGGTATGGGGACTTATGGTCCTTATGGTAGCGGTGGCCGCGGCCGTAGCGGCATCCGCTTTGGCACCGGAGAAAAGCACCCACCGCGTCCACCAGCACCGGGAATCCCGCCAGCCGGACGAGGGGTGTACCTGCGGCAATGCCACGCTGTGCACCCATTTGCCGCTGGTGGTCATTGATACGGCCGGCGCGGCTATCCCGGGAGAGGTCATTGTTGATGAGAACCGGACGGAAATCGGCGTGACAACCACGGAGAGCGGGGAAGCAATGCTGCCGGTGCAAATTGCGGTGGTGGATAACGAAGCGTCCAACAACCATCCCGGCGATGCCCCAGCCCTGTCCTCCTCTGCGCTGATACGCATACGCGGCAACTCCTCGCGTTTTTTTGATAAAAAGAGTTATCTGGTGCGCTTCACCAAAGAGGACGGGAGCTATGCCAACCACGAGGTCATGGGTATGGATGCGCACTATGAATGGGCGTTGTATGGCCCGTACCTGGATAAATCGCTCATTCGCAACTACATGTGGTACAATATTGCCGGGGAAATTATGGACTATGCCCCCAATGCGCGGTTTTGCGAAGTAATTGTCAACGGGGAATACCGCGGGCTGTATGTGATGGTGGAAACCATCACAAGCGGGGAAAACAGCCGGCTGAACCTGACAGAGCCCTTGGATGGGCTGAACAAAACGGGCTTTGTGCTGCGGCTGGACCGCGGTAGCTCTAATCCCGTCAAAAACATTGAGACTTTTTCCCAGTACAGCTACCGGAATTTTCAGCAGGTGGACATCAAATACCCGCGCGCCGGGCAGCTGACGCCCGAACTGGCGGGCGCTATTGCGCAGGAGGTGTCGGATTTTGAAAAAGCGTTGTATTCCTACGACTACGACACGGATGACTACGGGTACTGGCACTATATTGACGCCGATTCCTTTGCGGATTACTTCATTATTAACGAGTTTACGGCTAATTATGATGCGGGCTGGCTGTCCACCTACCTGTACAAGGATGTGGGCGACACCTATAAAATGGTCATTTGGGATTTCAACTCGGCCTGTGAGAACTATACCCATGTGGTGTCCGAGCCCCAGCACATGGAGCTGCAAAACAATGTGTGGTACTACATGCTGACCAAGGACGAATATTTCAACAACAAGGTAATCCGCCGGTACCGGCAGCTGAGGAAAACCTACCTTAGCGAGGACTATTTGAACCAGTATATTGACGAGACCATCGCCTATTTAGGCGGCGCTATCGAGCGCAATTTCGCGGTTTGGGGCTATACGTTTGATGCGGACATGATTCAGCCGTCCGAGAGAAATCCGCGCACGCACGAGGCGGCAGTCCATCAAATGAAAGCGTTTATTCACACGCGTGGGCAATGGATGGACGAACATTTGGAAATTTTGCTACAGTACAGCCACGAATCCAAGGTGAAAAAATTCAACCATTAACGGAGGGAGGAGCGGTTCCGGCATGAAAAAATTTATTCTAGCGGCCATATGCGCGGTGGTTCTGTACCTTCTCTTTGACACGGCATATTACCGGATGGGCCTGTACATTGATTTCCAGCCTAATGCGCCGGTCACGTCTTTTATGAAAACCGACAGCGACACCATCTATATGCAGCAGGGGGAGTCCTATGTTCCGTTTGAAATCAGAGGGGTCAACATGGGCATTGGGATTCCGGGCGAATGGGCCACAGACTATGCTATTGACAAGGAGACCTATTTGCGGTGGTTTGCCAGCATCCAGGAAATGGGTGCCAACACCATCCGGGTGTACACCATTTTGCACGGCGATTTTTACAACGCCTTTTATGAATACAACAACGGAAATAGCAACCCGCTGTACCTGATTCATGGCGTATGGGTTAACGATTATGTGCAAAATTCGCACCGGGACGCCTATGATGACAGCTTCCGCCAGACCCTGATGGACGACTGCCGGACAGTGGTGGACATTTTGCACGGCAAGAAAAAGCTGTCGCTGGGGTACGGCGTGGGTTCGGGCAACTACCGCAAAGACGTTTCACAGTGGGTGATTGGATACATCATCGGCGTGGAATGGGAGGATGTGACCGTGACCTATACCAACCATAAATATCCCGGACGCAACCAGTATGCCGGCACCTACCTGTATACCACGGAGGACGCTTCGCCGTTTGAGGCAATGCTGTGCGAGGTGGGTGACAAGATGATTGCATATGAAAGCGGACGTTATAAAACACAGCGGCTGGTGGCGTTTTCCAACTGGCCCACCACCGACCCATTTGACTATCCCGACTTGATTACGCGGTATTTTATGAAATGCGCCAAGGTGGACGTGGAACACATCCGCGCAACCAGCCAGTTTCTCGCGGGGCACTTTGCCTCCTACCATGTGTATCCTTATTACCCTGATTATTTGGCCTACTTGCCGGACAAAACCGGATTTTCCTATACGGATGGCCAGCTCAATACCTATCTCACCTATTTGAAAACGCTCACAGCGCACCACAGCATTCCGGTCGTCATTTCGGAATATGGCGTGTCCACCGGGCGTGGCATGGCGCAGCGGGATCAAAACACCGGACGCAACCAAGGCAACATGTCGGAAACGGAGCAGGGGCAGGCCATCATTTCGTGCTATGAGGACATCATGCAGGCTGGGTGTGCAGGAAGCTGTGTTTTTACCTGGCAGGACGAATGGTTTAAGCGGACCTGGAATACCATGCATGCGGTGGATTTGGAAAACACGCCGTATTGGAGCGACTACCAAACCAACGAGCAGTATTTTGGCCTGCTGGCATTTGACCCGGGAGAGGAAAAAAGTGTCTGCTATGTGGACGGGGATCTATCGGAGTGGACGGAGCAGGACATTGTGGCACAGGTGGACGGCAACACGCTGTCCATGAAATATGATGAAAAGTTTTTGTATGTTCTGATTCAAACGCCGGGGCAGGACGCGGAACACCAGCGCCTGTATCTGCCCATTGACACCACGCCCAAAACCGGCAGCAACTACTGCGAAAACTTTAATGTAAAATTTGATAGAAACTGTGATTTTTTGTTGGTGCTGGACGGAAAAGACAACAGCCGGCTTTTGGTGCAGGAACGCTATGAGGTCATGCGCGCCATGTTTTACCATGAGACGCATGGCCAGGACGCGTTTTTGGATCCGCCGGATAAAAATACGCCGCTATTTAAACCCATCAACCTGATGCTGCAAACGGCGACGCCGCTGCTGAGCGCCAACTGGACGGCGTCTGCCGAGGTATATGAAACGGGTGTTTTGACCCACGGTAACGCCAATCCCCAGGCGGAAGATTTCAATTCGCTTGCTGATTTCATGTTCAGCGGCGGCGCAGTGGAACTGAAACTCCCATGGCAATTGCTAAATTTTGCCAATCCATCTGAAATGAAGATCCATGATGACTACTACGAGCACTATGGTGTGGAATATATTGAAATTGGGGAGATGTATGTGGGTCTCGGCACCCAGGCGAATGCGGGGCAGCGGATAGAGACTGTTCCGTTTGCGCTGCAAGGATGGGGCAAAGATGTCACCTACCATGAACGGCTGAAATCATCGTACTATATGGTGAAGGACTATTGGGCCGCGCATCCCCCCGGCGTAAAGGAGGGCGCGGGTTATGGGAATTGAAGTGCTGATTATTAGCTATGGCGTTGTGTGTGCCAGCATGATTGTGTTTAACTGCGTGTGCCTTATCCTGTTTAAAAACAGCGAACGGCGGCTGCACCGGAAAAGCGGCAGCCTAAACCAAAAGGTGGCGGTTCAAATGAGGCGTATCGCAGAGGGGAGCCCAGTGGAGCAACAGCATTGCAGCTACCTAAGCCGCAAACTTTCGCGCGTTGGCAACCTGATGGCGTTTGACGAGGCAATGACACAGTGGCTGCAAACCGGCCCGCAAACCGCGCAGCAATACCTCTATGAACTGAGGACAGTATTTTTGCACCTGTCTGTCGTGTATCTGAAAAAGGAAACGGTGCAGTCGGCCTATTTTGCATACCTATTGTCAAAGTACAAAATCAGCCGGTACTGCTCCTTTGATTCTATTATAGACATTTTGACGGAATATTTGAAAAAGGAAAGCCTGTACTGCCGGCAAAACGCCATGCGCGCGCTGTACAGCTTTGGCAACGAACAAAGTGTGGTCGATGCCATCCGGGTATTGGAGCGGGAAAATGTATTTTTCCACAGCAAAATTTTATCCGACGGACTGCTGCAGTTTGAGGGCGACCACAGCAAACTGATTCGGCTGTTTTGGCAGTCGCTGGACAGCTTCACAGTGGAGACGCAGGTGTCCATTCTCAACTACATCCGGTTCAAAAGCGGAGACTGGTGCGGACAGATGTTTGAAATTTTGATGGATCCAAACCGCAGCTGTGAACTGCATTTTGCCGCCATCCGCTATTTTGGCAGGTATCCGTACCAGCCGGCCTACCGTGTACTTTTGGACAACACCGCCAGCACGGACCCGCTGCGTTGGAACTATGCCGCGGTCAGTGCATCCTCCCTGGCTGCCTACCCCGGCGAACAAACAGTGCACACCCTCAAGGGCGCGCTGAAAAACGCGAATTGGTACGTCCGGTATAATGCGGCGCAAAGTTTGGAGGCGCTGGGGCTGCACTATGACGATTTGCTGGACGTCATCAACGGCAATGACCGCTACGCCCGCGAGATGATCCTGTACCATTTCAGCCGTCGGCAGCTGTCGGAGGAACAAAAGGAGGGAAGCGGTGTATGATGGACGCATTCAAACTATTTTTTGACTATGTCGGGTTCTTTTTTATCCTGTATCTGATTGGATATTCGACATTTTTGTTTTTGGCGGTGGTGACCGGATCCAGCGAACTCTATAGCTACCGCCGCCGGAACATCCTGAAAAATGAACTGCTGGACGATTACTACATACCGGTGAGTATTGTGGTTCCGGCCCACAACGAACAGGTCACCATCCGCTCCACTGTCGCATCGCTGCTGGCGCTGGACTACAAACTGTACGAAATCATTGTGGTGGACGATGGTTCAACCGACAACACCACGCAAACCCTAATAGACGCTTTTGGTATGCGGCGCATTTCCCGGCCCATCCGAAAACAGCTGGATTGCCAAAGCGAAGAGTTTATCTATGAAACAACGGATTATAAAGTGCCCATTACCCTGATCAAAAAGAAAAACGGCGGCAAGGCGGACGCGCTGAACATGGGAATCAATGCGTCGCGTTATCCGTATTTCATTTGCATGGATGCCGATTCCATTTTGCAGCACGATTCCCTGGAGAAAATCGTGCGTCCGGTGCTGGAGAATGATAACGTGGTAGCGGTTGGCGGTGCGGTACACCCGTGCAACGGCATGAAAATCGAGCGGGGCTATGTCACCCATTACAAACTGCCAGACAATTTGCTGGCCTGCATGCAGGTATTGGAATATGACCGGTCGTTTTTGGCTGCCAGGATTTTATTTGACAAATTCAACGGCAGTATCATTATATCCGGCGCGTTTGGCCTGTTCAAAAAAGACGTGGTCATCGCGGCGGGTGGGTATGATACCACAACCATGGGAGAGGATATGGAGCTTGTCGTGAAGCTGCATGTGTACTGCCGGGAGCACAACATGCCCTACCTCATCAAATACGCCATTTGCTGGAGTCAGGCGCCGGAGAGCCTGAAGGATCTGCGCAAACAGCGCCGGCGCTGGCATATCGGATTGTTTCAAAGCCTAATGCGCCACCGGCGCGTATTGGCAAACCCCAAATATGGCTTGGTCGGTTTTGTCTCCTACCTGTATTTTTTGCTGTACGAGCTGCTTTCGCCCTATATTGAGGTGTTCGGCGTGCTGACTATTGTGTTTGCCTTTGTTGTAGATTTGATTAATGTGCCGTTTATGATTTTGTTTTTCCTGATATACGCCGTCTATTCTTCCATTTTGTCTCTCACGGCGTTTTTTGCAAGAATCCATACAGTTGATTTAAAATTGACGTTTTCCGATGTGCTCAAAGCCATTTTACTGTGTTTTATCGAGGTATCCTTCCTGCGCTTTGTGCTGGCATGGGTCCGGATGACGGCGCTATTTGGCTACCGTAAGAAAAAAACCAGCTGGGGCAGCATAGAACGAAAGGAAATCCACTTGAATTAGCACAAATGCTAAACGCAGCACAAATGCCATACAAGGAACAAAACGTAACAAAATGAAGGAGGTAGAAACCATGCAGCTATCCGATTTGAAAAAAGGTCTGTTCGGATACCGCAAAGACAGCGTATACCAGTATATTGCGGCATTAAATGAAGCGTTTTCCAAAAAACTGCTGGAAGCGGAAAAAAAGGCGGACGATGAAATTGCGCGGTGGAAAAAAGCGAACGTG
>CALLNG010000300.1 GCA_938005345.1 uncultured Clostridia bacterium | reverse complement strand
TCGCGTGTGAAGTTTACAGATAATACCATTACGGATCTGAGCATTTTGCTCGAGAATCTTGAAGAGGTTCGGAAAAATGGATTTGCAGTAGATAACATGGAGCATGAATTTGGCATTCGTTGTGTTACGATTCCTGTCTTTGGTGTAAACGGTGAAGTGATGGCAGCAATTAGTGTTTCAGGTCCATCATTACGATTTGATCCTGTAACTATTTTGAATCACTACCAAACCATTATGAGAATTATTCAACCTCTCCAATATCGCTTATAAAACCTAATTGCAAGCATCTATTTGTAACCACTTAATCATCCTTTGATGCAAAAGAGTCGTGTCTCTCATTGTAAGTGTTTAATTTCCCTTCAACTGCCCATATCAAAAATAATATGAGAATACTCCAAAGATCAAACCGACTTCGTTAGGCCCAATTGGGTCGGTTTAATCTTCGGAGCAGCTCTGACATAGAACTGGGACTGCAAAATTGAATGCTTATCAGCGTCTGACGGTATGGACACAACGTATTGCAGACTATTGAAGCAACGGAAAGGACGTTGAGCCCTTCCTGGAAAAACGGACACGAAAACACTTAAGACAACATTGCAAAACATTATTTGCTGTTGACTACCAACCTCCCTACGGACGGCGAACTGGAAGATGTACTGGACGGCGCATATTATCAGCTGGCAAGGCGTGGAGGTTATGTCCAGTCAAACACGTTCAGCTCTACGCCGCAGCGCAAGCGGACGCAGTACTTTCTTGCAGCGGGCGCAATGCTGGCAAGGACATTTGCCGGGACCTTGTACAATGTGGCCGATGCGGGAGCGCATCCTGTATACCGCTATGCGAAACCAATGATGCTGGGGGTGAGCTTTTGATTGTACAGGATCACCTGCAGGTGTATACGCTGACGCTGACCACACGCGGTCCTTTGCATATCGGCTGCGGACAAATAACGCCGCGGAAGGAATACATCCTTAATTCCAGAAAAGGAACTGTTTCATTCTTGAAGGAACAGGTCTTCTTTGATCTACTGATTCGGAACGGTCTGGTGGAACTGTTTGAGAGCTTCTGCAAGCGTAGAGGCGGCGACTTATATGCTTTTCTCTACCGGGAATGCGGCTTGGATGAAGCGCAGATTGACCCAGCCGTACGCTACCAGATCAGTACGGGCGAAGCTCTGGACGCGGAGCACACCCTCAAGGACATCCACCGCTTTATGCGGGACGCCCAGGGCAATGCCTACATTCCCGGCAGTAGCCTCAAGGGCGCGCTGCGCACGGCATTGCTGTATCAGATGATTGCAAAGGAAGAACCGCAGCGCCAGCAGGCTGCCGTTTCAAGGTTTTTGGAAATACCTCTAGATCGGCGCAATGAAAAATATCTGGGTTTACCGGAAGCAAATTATCTGCATGTATTGGGGCTGGATGCACAGAAACCAACAAACGCCGTGAACAGCCTGATGCGGGGCATTCAGGTTTCCGACAGCGAACCGATTTCCGACCAGGACATGACCCTGGTAATGAAGCAGGACGGGTCAACTGCGGGCCAAGTGCATACCGTCAATCTGTGCCGGGAGTGCGTCGCACCAGGGACACAGGTTCCATTCAGGTTGACATTGGACCAGTCCATACTGAAAAACCGCATAACGATGCAGTCTATTTTGAGTGCCATTAACACATTTGCCGCCTATTACAGGCAAACCTATGAAAGTCATTTCGCACGGCCCTACGGCACGCTTGATCCGGGACTTAAAAATATTCTGTATCTTGGCGGCGGCTCAGGATTTTTTGCGAAGAGTTTGGCCTATCCATATCTGGGCGAAAAACAGGGACTTGATTTTGTGACTCGCTATATGAGCCGCAATTTCAGAAATCATCACCACGAACAGGATAGCGACCTTGGTATTTCTCCACACACGCTGAAATACGGAAAATACAAACAAAAGACGTTCCTCATGGGAGCCTGTGAGGTGAGCGTCACATGATTCTTCGGGCAAAATTACGCATGGGGCAGCTTCCAGAACCTGTTGATTACTCCTTGGCATATCCGCTGTATGCATGGCTGCTTTCACATATTTCATCAGAGGATGGAAACCGGCTCCATGAGCAAGGGGCGCGCCCAATCCACCAGTATCTCAGTTATAACCCCAAAACAAAGGAATGCTGGTGGATGGTCCATTTGCTGAATGACGAGACGGCCGGACTTTTTGCTCCTATCTTGGAAAATACCAAGGAAGCGCGGCTGCATTCCGGGGTGATCGGTTTTGCATCCTGCGAACTGGAGCAAATTGATACGCCATATACGTTTATCCAGCGTGCAGCGAACCTGTCTCTGGACAGACGCTTTCCTTTGGAATTTCTGACGCCTACCTCTTTCAGGCAAAGCGGACGGTATGTGATTTTCCCACAGGAGTCGCTGATTTTGCAATCGTTGATTACGCATTGGGGGATGTGTTTTCCGGAGATGCCGCTGGATGATGCTGATGCGTTTGCAGCCATGCAGCAGGGATTGCACATTGTAGATTACCGTTTACAGACGCTCCGGTATCCGCTGAAGCAAACCAGGATTCCATCCTTTGTAGGGCGTATGGTGATGGAGGCGCGCCTCCCCGCACCTTTGATGGACGTGTTCAATACCCTCTACTGCTTTGCGCCGTATGCAGGGATTGGCGTAAAAACAGCGCTTGGAATGGGTGGAATACAAATCCAACCTGCATTGGAATAGAACAAAAACAGTCGTGGCTTTCGAGCGAATGTTTTCGAAATCCACGACTTACTTTTTTAGAGAACATGAAGGCTTGTATAGGAATGGTATAAAGGCAGCGAATGATGATCCAGGTCAAATCAAGCAGTAGTTACTTTCCTGGGTACTTGCTAGCAACGACCAGAATGCATACGAGGTATAATTCGGGAAATTGCTTACCATACGGACCCAACGATGGAATTTCCAGCTAAGCTGCTGAACAAGAGGAAGGAATCGGTAGTAAGCTTTGTGTTCAATGAGAAATCGCAACAGGTTCAAGCTTCGGGACAAGCGTCATTAGGCGCGTAGCCGCAGGACCTATCCTGCGATTTTTTGTGGGGATTGGGGTGTCACCCCAACAAGAATGCACAGTGTAGTTATCACTGTGCATTGCTTGCGCGCGCGAAAATTATCAGAAATTTCTGATAACCAGAATTATACCGACTTCCGGATAAAACTCGCTATATCAAGTTCAGCAAGGTTTTCAAAATACTATCGGCTGAGCAAGGAGTTTTATTGGGACATCTCGAATTAGATCATCGACATGCAATGTACAAAAGAACACGATGATTCTCTTGAAGAATTTCGCCTTTCCTCATATACACTTTGTCTTTTGAGGTTGGTCCATGTAGTTTTGTTTTCCGTATGCTGACCTGTGGCTCTTTTTTGATATTTGTCGTGTTAATGCAATTGTTCATAAAGATAAGCGCGAAAATATCGGAACAATATAGCAACCGTTCGGCACACTTAGGGCTTAACATAATTTAGAGAATTAAGGGAACAAATAGTGAAACGCTATCGTTTGATTCATAGGTTATCAAAACTCCTGGAGCAGAATAACCTTCGATGAGCGTGGAATTCAGAATAG
>CALLNG010000299.1 GCA_938005345.1 uncultured Clostridia bacterium | reverse complement strand
CCCTTTTAACCTCATCAGATATTCCCATTTCAGAAATTGCAGAACTAGTCGGTTTTACCAATCAGTTTTATTTCTCACAAACTTTTAAAAAATATATTGGACTCACACCGACGGAATATAGAGCGGCCTATGGCAGCAGTCAATAGGAAAACGCATATTGAAAAAATTGCCGCGGATATGTTACTTTTTCGTTTGTAGCATAGGATATAGGTAATCCCGGACAATACTATTTCCATAATCTTTGTCCGGGGCCCAGCGACCGCCAAGCTCGGATACGGTTTTTACAGTCCCGGCCCATTCGGTGGAAAGGACGACTTGATAGCGGCCATGGACTTCGCCAATCGGCTGGATTCCAACATAGGCAGCCATATGGTTAAAATGTGCACGGACACCGTCCTCAGCTGATGCAAAGGACTCGTGGTCATAGGTGGTGTCACCGGAAGCATCTACGGTTTTGATGCCAGCAAAATTGTTCTGCTCCGGCACTACATTGCCAGTGTATTTTCCATAAGCAGTTTCTTTCGCCGCTTGTGCATATAGAACCTCAGGCCGCAGGCCTGTTTCTTTTCCATATTTCCAGTATAAATCCGCAGCATCAATGAAAAGTTGGGTAGCCCCTTTGTTTTTGGCCCACGTTTTGGCTGTCTCGACGTCAATCTGTGCATCTCCTTGAATAAATTCTTCCTGGGAAAAATCTGAAAGACGGAATAAAACTTTTTGTTCCGCCGAAACAAAGTTAAGCGCACCCAAGGATTTCAAAGAAGAAATTGCAATACAGGTATCATGATTAATGCGAAACGAGGGTACCTCTTCTCCGTTTACTATAACATGCCAACTGCTTTCATAAACAGGAAAAGCATTTTTTGAAGTATCCCGTACGCGTCCAGGAATCAGTTTCTTTTGACTGTTAGGGTGGAGGTTGATACGGCGGGAGGGACGGTCTGTTTCCAAATCAAAACCATAGCCGGGGAGTGCTTCGCAAGGAATTAAAGTGATACCGTCTTTATTATATGATGTAATTTCTTGATTATTGATATAGGTATGTAAGGTACTGGGAGCCGTCCAACCAATCGCTTCAGAACGTGTCAGTAAATAAAAAGAAAGAACCGCAATAATTAAAAAGAGTAATATTGTACACAATACTTTTTTCAAGAAAAGTCCTCCTCCATCAATCGTAGTTTCCATATTAAATATATATGTCAAATGCGCCTAGATATGCAGACAAGCTAAATAGGTAAACCATGCATATTGACGAAAAAAACGAGAAAACAAAAAAAATGGAAAAAAGACTTGACTTTTGAAAAAGAATGTAGTATTATAAATCAAGTCAGCAGATAATACAATGTATCTGAAAGGCAATCACAACGATCTCTGAAAAAAAGTAAAAAAAAGCACTTGACAAAGGGGCGAGGTTGTGATATAATAAAAGAGTTGCTGGAAACGGCAGCGATGATCTTTGAAAATTGAACAGTATAGAGTGTAGGTTCATAAGTCAATGACTTAGGATTTTAAGAAAATACTTTGGTATTTTCCGGATAAAAGAAGCTGAGATGAAAATCTCTATGTGTCATAGAGAGTTTGATCCTGGCTCAGGACGAACGCTGGCGGCGTGCCTAACACATGCA
>CALLNG010000298.1 GCA_938005345.1 uncultured Clostridia bacterium | reverse complement strand
ATAAATACCGCATTGTGTCTCTCCTTGATGTCGCATATCGCCTTTGATATTTTACAAAACTAGTTTTCCATTGATCCAAACCATAACCGCTTTACTGGTATACGCTAGCGGATCGCCGTCAAACACAGCAATATCCGCATCCTTCCCCACTTCCAGCGATCCCACCCGGTCTGCTATACCCGTATATCGGGCCGGTCGGATTGTGATTGCCTCCAACGCTGCCATATAAGGCATTCCCTCCCGCACAGCAATGGCTGCGCTAATGGGCAGATATTGCACCGGGATTTCAGGATGGTCCGTTATGATGGCTGGCTTCAATCCCGCATTTTCTAACACTGCCGCTGATTTTGGCGTGAGATTGCGTAGTTCCGGCTTGCTTCTGTCACACAAAAACGGACCGATGAGCAACGGAATGCTTCCATCCAAATATTCAGTCATCTGGTATGCCTCTGTAGCATGCTCTAGCGTAATCAAAATGTCAAACTCTTTTGCAATACGCATCGCCGTAAACATATCGTCACTGCGGTGGACATGTACTTTTAATGGAATGGCTTTTTCCAACACAGGAAGCAAGCTATCACTTTTCATATCAAAATCTGGTTTATCCGTTCCGTCCGGGTCTTTCTGATATTCTGCCAGCGCCTGGCGGTAATCACGCGCTTTGATGAGCGCCTCCCGGAGCAACGCTGCCGTTGCCATTCTAGTGACTGGCGTCTGGTTTTTTTCATGGTAGGTCATTTTGGGATTTTCACCAAATGCCGCTTTGACCGCCACTGGCATACGTATCACCATATCATCAACGCATTTTCCAGCCATTTTTAACGCCACAAATTGTCCGCCCAGCACATTGGCGCTGCCCGGCCCTGTGACAGAAGTCGTCACACCGGCATGCAATCCCTCTTCAAAGGAGCGGTCCAGCGGATTGACCGCATCCAACGCACGCAAATGCGGCATAATGGGGTCAATATCTTCATTCCCATCATCGCCTTCCAATCCTAATCCATCTTCCCACATTCCAATGTGGTTGTGCCCGTCTACCATGCCAGGCAGGATGACCATACCCTCACAATTATAAACAGTTTCCCATTCCGCCTCCGGCAATGCTTCCATACTGCCCACTGCCGCAATTTTATCTCCCTCTATTGCCACATAGCCGTTTTCATAATTTTGACCTGCCATAGTAAAAACACGCCCGCCCTTTAGTAATATCATCTCTTTTCCCTCTTTTCTCCCATGCCGTTATTCCACTGCTTCCTTTTGTGTATTGACATACAGTGCGGCATTAAAGCCTGCTATTGCGCCGTCACTGGCTGCTGTGATAATTTGCCGAAGCTGTTTTTCCCGAATATCTCCTGCTGCAAAAACGCCCGGGATATTAGTACACATACGTTCATCTGTCACGATATATCCACGGTCTGAAAGCTGCAACGCTTCCTGTACCAGTTGATTAGACGGATCGCTGCCCACCGCAACAAAAATCCCTTGCACCGGCAGTTCCCGTTTGGACTGTTCTGTGACATGCCGCACTACCAGGCCTTCCACACTATCCTGTCCTATGATCTTGTCCGCCACCATTTGGTAACATATTTCAATTGACTCGGTTTGCATCACTTGGTCCTGTAACACCTTTGCACCGCGAAATGTATCCCGCCGGTGCACCAGATATACTTTGCTACAAATGCGGCTTAGAAACAGGGCATCTTCCAGCGCTGTATCTCCTCCGCCAATCACCGCAACTTCCTTTCCGCGAAAAAATGCACCATCACAGGTTGCACAGTAAGAAACCCCTTTTCCGGCCAGGCGTGCCTCATCTTCCAGCCCCAGCTTTCTTGCCACCGTTCCCATGGCAAAAACAACTGTCCTTGTTTCGATTGTTTCCTGGCTGGTTACAATTTTCTTGCAATCGCCCTCTAACTGTACCCCCGTTACATCGGCATTAAAAAATTCCACACCAAATTTGCGCGCCTGCCTTTCAAATTGATAGGCCAACTCTGCTCCGGAAATTACATTTTCCAAACCAGGATAATTTTCGACTTCACTGGTTGTACTCATCTGTCCGCCCGAAAACAGTTTTTCAATTATCATTGTCCGCATACCGGCACGACCTGCATATAAACCGCAACTCATCCCCGCAGGGCCTCCGCCAATGATTACAACATCATACATAGCTGTCATTCCTCCATCAACTGAAATGTTTCATCGATTACCTCTATTTTATCCCGTAGTCCCTCTGTTATCCAAATGTGTTTTTCGGTATCTACCATCACCACGTCCACTCCAAATTTCTCAGCCCACTGCAAACCGCGGTCTTTTCCTCCCACAAAAATCGCGGTGGAGAGCGCGTCAGCCAATGCCGTATCCCGTGCCACAACTGTCACAGACTGCAAGCCCGCATCCGCCGGGTAACCAGTATAGGGATCAAAAATGTGGTGGTACTGTTTGCCTTCATAGGTAAAATAGCGCTCATATCCCGCAGAAGTGACAACAGAAGTATCCTCTACAAAAAGTTTTGCATAACTTTCACTTGTTTCAAACGGATTTTTGATTCCCACCGTCCAGGGCACATTTTGCGCTTTGCTGCCAATTAGGGTAATACTACCGCCTAAATCCAATATACCGCGCCGAACCCCACAGTCTATGAGAAAGGCTCTCAGTTCGTCCGCTATCATTCCCTTTGCCATACCACCTAAGTCCACCTGTGTATCAGGAGAAAGGCGCTGTACAACACCTTGCTCTAACAGCTCCAAATTGGGAAACCCCACCTGATCCATCGCCCGCTGAATATCCACCTCTGATGGCGGCGCCGTAGCATGTTTCACATCCCATAAATCTGCCAGTGGTTTGATGGTGACGTCAAACCGGCCCTCTGTTTTCAAGGAAATTTCCTTTGCGCGTGCAAGCAGGTCATATACTTTATCTGCAACGTGTACAGGCTGCCCATATTCCGATTGGTTGATACGCCAAATATCACTGCCCTGTTTGTGGCAGCTGAGTAAATTTTCCAGTTCCGCCACCCTTTGCTGCGCGTTGGCAAGCTCCTCCTCACTGCCTCCTTGTATCTGGCGCAATTCAATCACGGTATCCAATGCGAAAAAGGTCTTATCTACATTCTGCTTTCCGCAGCCAGCTGTCAAAAGCAAACTAACTGCGATTACTACAATTCCCCAGAATCTCATGCTACTCTCCTTTTTGCCCCGATTGCTCCAGCAACACCTTCTGTAAAATTTCTTCTATTTCGTTAAACTGTTTTGCCCTATTTATCTGTTCCCGCGCCTGGGCTGCGCCATGCATACCTTTTAAATACCAGCTTAAATGGCCGCGCGCCTCTAATATTCCGATTGTTTCGCCTTTGGTTTCCACCAAAAGCGCCACGTGACGCATCGCCATTTGGATTTTTTCTTCCTGATTTGGCCATTCCGGCTGCTGTCCACACAACTGCTGTACACATTGCCGAACTAACCAGGGATTGCCCATTATGCCGCGTGCAAGCATGACGCCGTCACATCCTGTCTGTTTGATTATCGAAGCCGCATCCTGTGCGCGCATAACATCGCCGTTTCCTATAATTGGAATATGAACTGCTTGTTTCACCTTAGCAATCACATTCCAGTCCGCTTTGCCGCGGTACATTTGTTCCTTGGTCCGTCCATGCACGGTAACAGCGTCTGCGCCGCTCTCCTGCAAAATTCTTGCCATTTCTGGTGCATTGATATGCTGTGCATCCCATCCGCTGCGTATTTTGGCTGTCACCGGAACGGAAACCGCCCGTTTCACCGCTTCCACAATCTTTCCTGCCAATACCGGCGACTTCATCAGGGCGCTGCCATCGCCATTACCCGTCACTTTAGGCACCGGGCACCCCATATTAATATCTACCAAACTGCATCCCATTTGTTCGGCACACTGCGCACCGTATGCCATCACCGCCGGTTCACTGCCAAAAATCTGGATACCAACCGTACCAACCTGCTCTCCGGTTTTCATAAGGCTCTTTGTTTTTCGGTCCCCATAGTAAAGCGCTTTCGCGCTTACCATTTCGGTATACAGCATGCCGGCACCCATCCCGTGCAAAATGGTGCGGTAGGCAAAATCCGTCACTCCAGCCATAGGGGCTACAAAAACATCATTTTCCGTTTCCAGCGTTGCAATTCTCATATGATATCTCCTATTATGTTATCCTTCTTCTATTATATGATAAACTATCCGTACCGTCAAGCAGCAGCGACCTTTCTGAGCATAAAAAAGCCCATAGCGGTGAACCCAATTTCACCGCTATGGGGCAAACCGCTGTTTCATTTACAATGGCTTTTTGTTAATCTTCTAAAAAATCCTCTCGAATCGGATTGAAAATATCGATAATTACCGAGTCTTCATCCCGCGCTGTCACGCCGTGTCTCACATTAGATGGGAACCAAATGCTGTCGCCTTCATTGGCAACAAACTTCTCTTCTCCACAAATAACGTCAAATGAGCCCTTCGCAATGTAACTCACCTGTTCGTGTATATGCTGGTGCGGCGCTGTTTCCACGTGTGCCTTCACACATACCTCCGTCATCATCATATCTTTTCCTGTTGCTAGAACTTTTCTTGTTACGCCATCCTGCGGGACTACCGCTTTTCTGTCTTCATTACGAAATAACATATTTTTTCTCCTTTCCCATTGCCATTGGTTCTGTTTTTTACCGCACATTATCGTGTCAAATCCAGCGGTAACCACCTATACCATTCTGCCAATTCTAAAATTACTTTATCAACTATACTGTAGCGCTCAAAAAATAGTAAATTCCACCATAATCATCAAATGCCAAAATTCTGGTTTTTCACTATTAAACTGAACGATACCTTTCCAAAAGATACAATCCCATGTATTTTGAACATGCTGGCATGCTATATCTTCCACTTTCTTTCCAGGCTCTCCCTTTTATTATACACTAATTTTTCTATTTGACAAGTATTTTTTTCATTTTGTAGCAAAACTAAAAAACAGAGGCTAACAAAAATGTAGCCTCTGCCTTTTTCTATTTTAGTGTCCTAAATAATTTTGTTTTAAAGTTTCCATATCATATAAATAACTTTTGCCGCCTCTTCACGCACAGTATTATTTGCAGGATGGAATATCCCGTTTTCATCACCACAAATTACGCCTGCCGCTGCTAGCTGCTCTACGCTGGTGCGCGCATATTCTGATATCTGATTTAAGTCTTTCAAGGTGACATTTTCCATATTTGGCAACGTCTTTCCAACTGCCGCTAATGCACGGGATACCATAACTGCCATATCTTGACGGCTGATAATTTGTCCAACACCGAACGAACCGTCGCCCATTCCTTGCACAAGCCCCATAGTAGAAGCTGTATAAACATAAGGCGCAAACCAATCATCACTGCTTACATCACTATATCCGCTACCCACAGTAACTGTAGCATGAATGTCCAGTGCGCCCATGAGCATTTTCAGAAATTCCTCGCGCGTCACATTGTTCTTCGGATTATAATTATGGTTCTGGTCACCGGAGATAATGCCTGCCGACGCTAGGTGTTCAATATATCCATATGCCCACGTGGTGTACGTATCGACATCATTAAAGTAATTACTGGTTAAATGGTCAACGTTCGGTGCCTGGTCAGTCGTTTCCGTTTCCTCATTTTCACCGACTGGAACCACAACCGTACCAGATATGGTATCACCAGACGATGATGGTCTACGTCCACCAGTTCCTCCGGTTCCTCCTATTGAAATTTTAGTAAAATATGCATGTACCGTAACATCCTTATTTGGCATAATAAACGTTCCCGTTGTTCCGTTTGTCGTAATAGTAACATCATTGGAGTTCCAACTACTGAAGGCAAAACCACTGGCAGCCGTTGCGCTGACAATAACTTTTTCTCCTGGCAGGTATTCCGTCTTGGTGGTTGTAATTCGTGCAGTACCACCTGTGCTTGCAGTAACAGTCACTTTATATGCTACCTCCGCCGGCGTGGTATCTGTTATAGTAATTGCCGCTGTTAATGTTTCGCCATCAGTTAGTTCGATTGTTAACGCAACTTCCCCACTCTGTTTGTCCAATGTGCTAGACAAAATCGTTAAGGTTCCCTCTTTCAAAGTGTACTCTGTATTTTCTTCCAACGCTGTTTCCCCTAGTTTCACAGCAGCTACTGATGAATCGCCAGTAGTTAGGGTAAATATTAAGTCTTTGTGCTCCGCTGATTCCGCATATTTGTCAAAGACCGCTGTTGTAGGCGTAATACTTGTATCCGTACTCTCCAAATTTGTATTGAACAAATCAGAATATATTTCTTTTCCCTCAGCTGTCCCCAACATTACCTCATTAATTTTATCATTTTCCGTTGTGTCCTGATCGTAGGTTATAGTACAAATTTTGTCTGGCGTCTTCTCAAAAGCAATAATGAGCCGATCCTCATCCTGGCGAAGAATGTTCCCATCTGTTTCTACACTTTTGGGTATTTGTCCGCTTAGCTGCAAGTCAATCACTTTGACCTGGTTTTCCTCTTTTGCATTTTGTAGTATAATATCAGCAGATTTTCCGTTTCTGAGATACGATACTTGTTCTATATCCCGGTTCTTTTTGACCATTTCTTCCTGTGTCAAAAAAGGATTGTTTTCAGGTTCCAAGGTAAAATCTGTTGATAATTTCATGCTTTCCGGCATTTCAAAACCTAAATTGCCTAATACAATTGCTCCCAGGTCTGTTGTTTCGCCGCCCTGCATCCTTTTCCCATTTTCTACCGTTTGACCGCCCACTCCGAAATAGATGGTCATATGTTCCGGTAAGCTAGCATTTCCATGCGCATGATCTTTTCCACCATGATCTGCGGTAGAAATCAACAGCGTATCCTCTAACATGTCATTTTCTTTTAAAGCATTAAACACCTTTTCATAGAAACCGCTGAAATCATTTTGAATCTCATAATATTTATCGCCAAACCAGCCATCAGAATCCGCTCTATGTCCCCAACCATCCATATCGTCAAGTACCCAGAACGTAAAACCAGTATCTTTTATTTCGCCGCTGTTGATATATTCCACCAATTCATCCGCCATTTGTTCATCCGCTCCCACATCGCCTTTTCCGGTTCCGCGGCGGGTATAGGCTCCGCTATCAGGTTCAATTACGCCGTCTAAGATTGAGGCATATTGCGCAAATGCAGCAATTTTTCTCCCCGGCTGCTGGTTGTTAATCGTTTTGAAAATGGAAGGATACAGCGGGCTTTCTTTTTCAAAATCAGGATAATAATGTTCGTGGGCGCTGTCATTATCAATCCGGTATTCACTTGGGACTGTTGACCCTGACCCGTAAGTACCTACCGCATGGAGAAATGTGTTATAATTCTGGCAGGAACTCGGGGGATCAATAGGCTGTGCAGAATAAGATGTGGCCATATATTCATTGTGCAGCCACATGGCAAACTCACTTCCAGCCCGTGCTTCGTCAATGGTTTTTTTACCATAATAATACGGTCCGTCATAAGGTGGCTCCCCTGTGCCCGGATTGAAACTGTTGCCTGCTCCGTCCGTTACAATAGTCAGCACCCGTTTATAAGGCTGTATCTTTGCATTGTCAGCAATAGCCTTTTGTGTTGTTTCATCTCCCGCCAAAGCGATATCGCCCGCTCCAATTACACCGTCTCCGTTTAAGTCCTGCCCATCTCCCGGATAAATTTTAAAATCTAAAGCCGTACTGGATTTTTGGATTCCTTCTGGCTCTTCTTCGCCGCAGACCATATTTTCTATGGCAACAGTTGTCTCTGTTTCTTCATCAATATCGGCAACATTGAAATCAAGCTTTGCCACTCTACTCTCAGCATAATGATACACCGTTCCATTAGGCATTCCATTTCCATTATCTTTTACCGTGATATGAAGGGTACCATTTTTGTCATCTTCTACTTGTGTATCTGTTATTTTTTCCGATGTCCACCCTGACTGCATGTCCCGAAATGTCAAAAGTTCCGGGTTATATGTTAAATCAAATTCTACCGAATCTGTGTTTACTTCAGATACCTGTAAATGCACATTGACATTCATTCTCCCGCCAGCGGCAATCTTATTTCCGCCGACCAAAGTTACTGCCATCTTCGCTGGCTCTTGCTGCACTTCCCAGACTTTTAAGTTATCTACTGCACAAATTGTTGTACCATACTTGGAACTGTCTTTCCCCTTTGGTGATATAATTAGTACCGTAAGCCCATCGCTTGTTAACGTTGTGTTTGATACGGCGGGAATTCCTTCGTCAACACCATTTACCCAAGC
>CALLNG010000297.1 GCA_938005345.1 uncultured Clostridia bacterium | reverse complement strand
GAGTCAATTTCAAATCGTTTCCAACCTAAATATTCTGACAGTTTCTCCACCGCATAGGTTTTTCCGCAGCCCGGAGGCCCATAAAGGATTGTGGCACCTGGAAACGGTATCCCCATCCGTTTATACTGATCCGGGTTCAACACAACATCAATAATATGCTCCTGAATAAATGTCTGCAATTCGGGCCGTCCGGTTAAAACAAACCCGCCTCCAGACAGCACTGCCCCTACAATTTCTCTTTCTTCCTTTTCAGGTGCCAGTTCCTCGCCATTTTTGTTCTCCGCAGGTTGCCTCACTACATGAAATCCTGCCAATTCAATTGACCTTGCGAGTGCATGGTCTGGCAACCAAGACATGATTTCCTTTACCCGTTCAAATGAATCAACAGATACACGGACGCCTCCGGTTATCCACATTCCAAGCACTACTTTGTTGTCTGCATCGTTGGATGTAAATACAGTGGGCAGCAATAATGAGTATTTCTCTAAATAAATGGCTTGGGATAAATCCATATCGCTGAATCGTTGTACCGCTGTATGAAAGGCAACCGAAAACGCTTCAATTTGCCCGCTGTTCTCCGGATAAGGTCCCATTTTTATGGAAGAAACAAGGTAACTGTCACGGCTTGCAAAAACGCGGCACATTGGCACCGTATCTTGTGGAAGAAACAGTCCGTCCGGCAAAGAGCACTTTTCCACCCAATTATTGTATAACGTGCAAGTGACCGCAAGTACATAGGTATCCTGATTGGTCAAATATATCTGCCAATCCGGTCCATGGGCAACCATTCGTTTTATTCTCTTATTATCCGTAACAGGGTATCCCCTTGGCAACAATTGTTTCATTTAATTTATCCTTTCACAATATTGGCATCATCAAACATGCCATCCCCAGAATTTGGCCGGATTTGAATGTCCCAAAGCTCAAATAATATTTGGCGAAGCTGTTTCATGTCATCTACTTCCAGCGCCTGTTTTCCCAGGTGTTTCAATTCCGCAAAACGTGCCATATCCACATAATTTGCATTAGAAGCCGTTGCTCTTTGATACCAGTCGATAATAAACCAATCCTGTCTTAATAGTATTAGCGTATTTTTTGTTTTCATATTATCCAGAATGTTGTCAAAGTTAGAATCATTCCTTTCTATAGATTTTTGCGCCGTTTTTATAAGGCTGTCAAATGAATGCTGTTCGTCTGGCTTTGCATATTGCCTTACTACTTCATCAAAAAAGCCCACGCAATGGTCCAATTCCATCTGGCGAATGGCGGCGAGGTTTTCTTGCCGCGTTTGGTTCATGATCTTTTTGGCGGTAAGAAGTTCATTATTTGCCTTTTGCACATCTTCCAATTCGCAGTCCGGCTGGCTATCAATATTTGCTGCAAGTTCCGCTTTCTCTCTGGCATGTTTTAGCTGGGGGCATACACCTTTTCCGCCATGCGGTCAATTCTCTCCAAAACCTGTCTTCCCTGCCTTGCAATGCTGTCGACATCAGTTAAATCCAGTTGTCCCTCTTGACGTGAATAGAAATTGTGGTTACTAAAAGACGCACCTATGCAAGGGATGGAAACCTCCAGATTGATTGTTCCGGAATCAGACACCTCATACTCACATTCGATTTCCGCACCTGTGGGCACTACCCCCGCATCAATATCAGTGCCCGCTATCTTCAAAACGCCAATAAAAAGGTTATCGGTGATCGGCGATTGAATATCACCTTCCCACAATTTAATGTTGATGGAGTCATTGGATCCCGCCTTCAGCGTTTGTCCCGCTTTCAGTGAAATTGTGCCCTTTTTAGGAAGTGTCTCTCCTTCCGTTACAAGAAATTCCAAAAGAGACACGCCGCCTAGCCGGTCGATTACTTCAATGCCAATGGAATGGGACGCGGGAATTGCACCTATCGCAGCCATTGTTCTGACTATGACAATGCTGTTGATTCCAATTTCCTTTTCACGCCCCAAATCATCAAACACCTGGACTGCAAATCTATTTTCCCCATTTTTTATAAGCGGCAGCTCCATGATTAATTTATTCTTCAGTGGTGCGCTTCCAGA
The DNA here is from genome assembly GCA_938005345.1 of uncultured Clostridia bacterium. Lineage (GTDB taxonomy): Bacteria > Bacillota > Clostridia > RUG12999 > RUG12999 > JAAWTG01. Next base: position 4,753 of record CALLNG010000297.1, on the reverse strand, counting down.
ACTCCATCCAGTATCTAAGCTAGTAAATTGAATTCTATAGTTGTCTTGCTGCTTTGCTAGTATACACATAATTTTTGCTGTATCACCAGAGGTACGTGCCGTAAATTTAAAAGAGAGGTCCATCTCTGTCTCCAGCACTTGATTTGCTGCTTTTCTATTGTGCTGCTGCGTTGACCAGTCTATGGATTCCGCAAAAATGCTCGCCCCTTCTGCAACAGCCGTCATGGGGTTGACATCCAGATTGGATTTTAAAGAAAGCTCAAATGTAACTTTATCTCGAAGTGGTTTATAATTAGTTGGGCCGCCGACAAACACAATCTTTTCAATATCATAAGCGGTCAGTCCTGCTTTTGCTAATGTATCCTGCGTCACTTTTATTGTCTCATCAATCAATTCTTTGATAAGTGAATTCACCTGTTCTCTATTTAAATCGATGTCTATGTATAATTCATTCCCAACTTCGTCTGCTGTTCGTGCTTGCTCTTCTCCTAACGCTATGGTACTAATTTCTGCCGAAGAGAGGCCAATTTTTGCTTGTTCAACCGCCCATTGGGCAATCCGGCAAAATGTTTTATACTTGCGATTGATTAACAAATCCTCAGGCAAAGTAAAGTTTTGTTTTAGCCATGGAATAACAATTTGATGAAAAATCATCCGGTCCATATCTCTACCGCCGCACATTTCAATTCCGTTATGCGCTAATAGGTTTACTTTTCCATTCATGTTTTCCGCTATTGAAACGTCAAATGTGCCGCCTCCCAAATCATACACAACAAAAATCCCTTCTTGTGGAATTTTGCATGACACTCATGATGGCAGCAACTGGTTCCTGCATAAGCGCAACATTACCAAAACCGGCAAGTTTTGCCGCCTGTAATGTTGCATCTTTCTTCATCTGGTTAAATGCTGCCGGGACTGTTATTACCGTCGCTGTCTGTGGATCATTTCTGATTTCTTCGGGTAAATATCCAAACAGTACTTTCAAAATTTCCGCACTGCATTCTTCTGGAGTAAGCATTTCATGAGATGCCTCAAATTCCATTTTCATGCTGGTTCCCATAAATCGTTTAAATAACGTTGCCGAATTTCTTGGATTGTATGGTGCCTGTTCGTAGGCTCTGCTTCCATAGTAACGATTTCCGCGCCTATCTATGTAGATGGCGGAAGGCGTAACATCGTACTGTTCCGGACTTTTCCAAATCCTTGTATTTTGTCCGTCATAAGCACATATGGCGCTATTTGTTGTTCCTAAATCGATTCCAATATAGTATCTCATGAATTCAGCCTCCCTAAAATGACAGTTCCCGTCTTATAAACTGTGTTTTCACTCATAATGATGGGCGTGATTGTTTGTTCGACAAACAACTTGTCCTCTGGTTTAAACTCATCTATATTCAGCGGTGTTACCGCCATCCCAGCATCATACATCTGACCTTCTAGGCTGATCAAATGCAGTCCGGAATCCTCTAATGCTTGATTTACCTTTTTAGAAAACCAAGCTAACTGACTTGCATATTTAGCCTGCTCTTCTATTTCCAATTTACTGATTGCTTTTTTCAAAGTCTTTTCAAACCGAAATAATTCCGATGCAATTCGAGCCAAGTTTTCTTGTAGCATTTCTTCTTTTGTCATTCCTATTGTTCTCCTTTTCGGTTTAATGCTGTTTTATATATTTTAAAGTAGTAACTATGGCATGCTCTCGCCATATATACGCCATTATTTGAATCACACATTAATTGAATCATTTGGATGATTAACCTCTTAAAGTTTTTATTATCTTTAAGATTATACTGCCCCTATTTGCAGGCAATTCATCAAGATGCTTTCTAATACTATTTTCCGGTAAATTTCTGCAATTTCTTGGTTTTTATTATAGCATATATTTTAAAAAAATTCAACAAAAATTGGCAAAACATTTATCACTCATAGTTAAATATAGTCCGAACCAAGATATATCAATACAAACTATTTTATGAAATGGAATGGTGTGGAAATAAACATAGAAATATTGAGTATAACACTATAATTGTTTATCCATTTAACTTAACAATTCTCTGAATGACTGTACATGTAAGAAGCATAATCATTTTAATTTTAAAAAATTATTAGAAAAGAAGACTATATCTGAAACAGATTTCGCAAATTTTCTCTTGGAAAACTACAGAATTAGTCCATCACTGTCCACCGAAATTCTCAAAAATTTGGTGGAGAAGAGTTTAGCGGATACATCTTATCCGGACTCCCTTTCGTCTGACTATGAGGTTTCTTCTGCTGGAAAAGAGTATTTACAAAACAAACGTGACCGAGCATTATGCTTTGGGTTCCATACATAATTACAACTGCTATAGCGATATTTTCACTTGTAATTTCACTCATCCGCTAACTTAATGCATTTTCGTATATACAGAATCTTCGGCATTGCATAGAATTGTATATCTTGCTTTGATAGTTTCCCGATGATTCTAGATAGGAAATTAGGATATTTCGGCAGTTTATCCCACCCCTCCGGCTTATTCCCAAGACGTTCATCCCATTTCCCGCAGTCTAAATTTCGGCTGATATCCGAGATATTCTTCAAGGGAAATTTTCTCTAGCTGCTCTGACAAACCTAACTCTTTGATTTTCTTTGTTATTCTTTTCACGCTCTTCTCCACCTTCCATTTCGGATTATGTTGTATATTGACTGTCTCCACCTTCTTTTCCCACTCATCAAGAATAAGCAGCACTTCTTTTATAACCGCTTTTGCTTGTGGCGTTACTTGTACTTCATTGATATAATCTGACAGCTGACATTTATTCAAATTAGAAAATCCTCTTTTGTGTAAAACCCTAATTAAATCCATTTTCTTTTTTACCAAATTTCAGCAAATGAATTTTAATCTCTTGTGTCATTTTCCCTTTCCTTCCTTCTTAAAATAAATAAACCCATTGCATAAATTACTTATATATGTTTTGGTTAAGCTTTAATGGCAAATTTGAAAGGATTTGTCTTTTTGTCACAATTTTTGAATTTGCCTGTTCTCTTTTGCGTTTGCACCCGTTAGCGTAAGGCGTTAAATTATGCAGAGCCTGTACTGCTAAAGTAACGTGGCTTTCAAGACTGTGGTACCATTACACAGAGTATCTTTGGACGGGTTGCGCTATTTTCTTAAAATAGTGCCGGGGTTCGCTGCCCCCATTATTAAAACAGCGTATTGTCCATTGACACTTGCAAAAGTAAAGGGTAAACAAATACAGGGCGGTGTTTATAGGGCTGATGGTACAGCCTTTGGCACCGTATATGTGAATATGCACTGGGTTTATTAACGAGTTATTTATATTATAATTCGTAAATACAAGATATCAATATATTTTTCGCATTTACGAACTTTCTGGCAACTTACATAAAAAGAGGTAACAATTATGGTTAATCTCAACAATTTATTTTTACGGATAAAAGAATTAGGACTAACCGCAAAAAAAGTTTCTGTTGATACAGGTATTTCCAGTGGAAAGATCAGTGATTGGAAAAGTGGAAAAAATATGCCAAACGCCGTCAAACTTGATATTCTGGCCGATTATCTAGACTGCTCTGTGGATTACCTACTTGGTCGGACGGATAACCCGGAAATTAATAGATAGGGGGAATATCATGTCGTGGTGGCAAATTTAGTTTTAGACAGCTCTTTCTTGCAGCAGCTGCGGCAAAGCAAAACTGGCCTTTTTGCAGCATCATAATGGTTGCCATTATTTTCATTGGATTCGGCGTTTTCCTTTCCTATCTATTTCAGGTACAGCCAACCTATCGAGAAACAACACCATCACAACAGTGGAAACCAACATCCCCCACCTATACCATCCCCGATTCAACTCCTAAACCGACCACAACAACAGTTCCACAAGGCCAAACCGTATGGGTTGCCCGTACTGGAGACGTGTATCATACGGATAAAGCATGCTTTTATATCCGAAATAAAACAGATTTACTTGAAATTGTCGTTTCAGAAGCAATAAAAATTGGTAAACGTCCATGTTCCTATTGCAGTAAATAAAGGGTAACTGAAAAACATCATGGAGGAATCAATATGAAAGAAACAATTCAATATATGGGTGCAATCGGTGTATATCATTTCATGATGTGTAGTGATTGCATCCATATATATTGGTAATAGATGAAATAGAGGAAGTGGTTTATGAATGAAATTAAAAAAGAACTCATACAACAAATTAAGCAACAGGAGCATGAAATTTCAGAACTCACCACCTCTCGTAAATTAAAAAAACGGGTTTTGAAAATCAAGAACAAAAAAAGAAGAAACCTTAGATCGGTTAAGGAAAAGTTGATTTATTGCGCGTGTATGGGGTGGAGCGTGCTTTGTGCTTTTTTGTATGAACAATATAGACTCTCTTGTAGAACGCATTTTGGGTTTTATTGTACTTAGTATCGTTGGTTATTTTTATTTTTTCCAGGTACCGCTGTTCTTCTAACTCTAGCTGATATTTATATATTAGACAACATATCTAACGAAAGCAAAATAGCCCATTTTGTCAAATATATTCCGAAAATCATTTCTTTAATAATTGCTTTTCTTGTAGGATCTCTTTCTATCAGTCCCTCATCAACGGCATCCAGAATTGCTCCTTTCAACTGATGATGAAAATCAAGTGTTGTCTGTCTTTCATGTTCTTTTGCATAATCATTTAAAAGCTGCTGATACATCGTTCTTGTAAGTTCAGATACTTTCAAATCCGGCACCAGTTTTTCTACCCACTT
>CALLNG010000296.1 GCA_938005345.1 uncultured Clostridia bacterium | reverse complement strand
ACATTTTGTTGACAACCATATACATGGGTGCATGCAAGCGGTTGCTTCCCTGTCTCTTCCATCTTTCTTCGCTGCAACGTCTCTACCTCTTGCAACGCCCGGTGAATTTGTTGTAAATACTCTTGTGAAATATTCAAACGGTTCTTCCCCATACACATTTCCTTCCATTTATACAATTACCCTGTTGTATTATTATATACAATTTGAAGAACTTTTTCAAGAGGAAAAGCGCACAAAAGCCCATTTTGTAGAGAAATCGACTAATTTTTACTGATTTTTTCAGAAAACAGAAATTTGTGCAACTCTCCCTATCAAAAGTTGGACAGTTTTATACTGCATCCCGTCGGCTGATAGTTTTCTCTATAAATATTAGAATTTAATTGGCCAATCATAAAAAATTTGGGATGAATTTAAAAAAACACTTGACAAATATCTCTTACAGCTGTAAGAGATATTTGTCCTACAGCTGTAAGATTTAAGAAAGGAGTATTTCCTATGAAAGAATTACCCACCCTCAGCAGCGCTGAACTTGAAGCCATGCAAATATTGTGGCAAGCTGATGGCCCGCTCACCATTCAAAATGTCTGCGACCGACTGCAAAACGGCACCTGGAAATACAATACGGTATAGTAGGAACGCTTTTGCTGCGTATGGCAGAAAAAGGTGCTGTAACCTCTCAAAAAAAGCAGAGTCATTTATTATGCACCGAATCTCAAACAGGAGGAATATCAAACGGAGCAAACCAAAAAATTGGTATCCAGGTTGTATCACGGATCGGCCAAAGGCCTTGCAGTCACCCTGTTTAAAAGCGGAACCATGACGCAGGATGACATTGACGAAATACGCAAGCTGTTTGACTTGTAAGGAGGAACACCCGATGTTAGTAAGAATTTGTTTATCCGTTTTGCAAATGTCCCTAATTGGCAGCGGTCTGGCGCTGGTTTTAATGGTACTCAAACCGATTACCGAAAAATGGTTTGGTCCCAAATGGGAGTACTATATTTGGCTTATTGCTCTTTTGGTGATGGTTATTCCCATCCCCACCCTTCCACTGCCAAATATTTTTGTCTCGCAAACGGCTACCGTCCTTATTCAACCTACAGTTCAAGTCAACCAGGCAACGCAAGTCCATACGGATATCATACAGCAACTGTATACAGCTTCTCATGGTCTGACTCTTCGCGCTGTTTTGCAGCAAATTCCTTCAACAGTTTTGCAAACCACCGCTTGGATTTGGCTCGCTGTTGCTTTTGTTTTATTACTTAGCAAATTGGTGCGATATCATATCTTTTTTTGCATTACCTATCGCTATTCCATACCAGTTGATCTCTGCGTAATAGGCAATAGTCGAGTCCAAGTGCGTAAAACACCGCTTGTTGTGTCGCCGATTACCATTGGACTTTGCCATCCCGTTATCTTTTTGCCTGATACCATCTACTCGGAACGCGATTTACATTACATCTTAATGCATGAACTAACACATTACAGGCGACACGATTTGTTCTACAAATGGTTTGTCATGCTGGTTTGCACCATTCATTGGTTCAACCCCATTGCTCATCTGGTAGCGAGACAAGTTGAGGAAGCATGCGAACTTTCCTGTGATTGGGACGTTGTCCAGCACATGCACAAGCAGGAGCAAACGCAGTATATGAATCTTATTTTAGATTTACTCCCTGTTGCAAAGCGTGCAACCGGCGTGTGTACCATATCCATGGCCAGTTGTAAAAAAACCATTAAAAAAGATTTGCCATGATCCGAAATGCCAAGAAAATCAAACGTCCTATCAAAATTTTATCCACTATTGCTGCAGCGGTACTATCATCAGTTGCACTTTTGTCAAGCAGTGCATTGGCGTTCCAGTTTGACTGGAACTACAGACAGAAAATCACACAAGATCACCCCAATATTAAAACAAAGACTGAAGAAGAATTTTCTCCATCTGTCCAGAATGTGGATAGGACTAACGATGCTACAGCAGAACAAATACCAGTTTCCCCTGTTTCAACCCCCAAACCTACTTATAAGCCGAAAACGCCTTCCCAAGATTTTATAGTATTTGAAACAGGTAATCAACCGCCAGAAAAAACCATTTCCTCCAAGGCATCCTCCCCAGCGCAGATGCCCTTAGCCCCATCTCCCCCTTCCTCCACCCAGGATCCCCAGGTCTCCTCCAGCACACCTTCTTCAGTGGAGACGGCTCAGCCTGTTTCTACTGCCTCATCTAGCGGTGGCACTCGTGCCACTTTCATTGGCGAAACGCGCAGTAACATCCATCGCATATGGGGCTCTCCTGATAGTGTTACACCTGACCATACGAAAGAAATATATCATTTAGAGGATGGTTCTACTGCCGTCTTTAAATACCGGAACGATGTTCTCTATGAGGGATATCTTCTAAAAGAATAGAAAGGACTGATAACATGAAACGTATACTTTGCTTTTTCACCGCACTCACAGTATTTTGCTCGATTGCAGTTCGCGCTGCCAATACTGGTTCCTCTGGGCTAATCACTTTATCTGAATGGGCCTATTCGCCTGTCAGTGCATTCCGTGAATCTGGGTTGCTGCCAGAGGATCTATCCGAAATTACGGATTATACCCGTAATATTACCAGGGAAGAATTTGGCGAGTTGATATATGTCATTGTTTCTAAATTCGACTATTTATCACCCTACCAACAGGATAATCCCTTTTCTGATACGGACAACACCAGCATTGCCGTCCTTGCCAATTTGGGGATCCTAACAGGTATCACAGAAACGCTGTTTTCACCTGATACCGACATCACTCGGGAAGAGGCCGCCGCTGTTTTATCTCGCGCAACCGAATATTGTGACGCTGGTTTGCTTCTGGAATTTGGCGGTTCTGATACAGATTCTTCCGAAGACATCACTCCTTATCCAGATGAAGATACCTTTTCTCCATGGGCTGTGGACTCTATCTATGCCATGCAGAAGCTTGGCATAATGCTTGGAGATGGAACCGTTCTTTCTCCGAAAGCAAACTGTACCATTGAGGAAGCGATTGTAACTGTCTACCGTCTCTACCATAAGCTTCCCTATTTTGATATGCGCCCCGATGGCAGCGAAATCGATTCACTCAATCCAGAAACGGCGCATACTGAATTTGTCATCCAAGACTACAGCAACGGCTATCAAGAAACTAAGCTTGGTGACCAGCTTTACATCACAGGCGGTGAAACAAAATGGATGTCCTTTGGAACAGATATCTACCGTAATTTAGAATGCATTACACATAACGGGATCGTCTATGTCTTTGCTACCACTTATCAAGATGTTACAACGGCCTATGACCTACTAAGCGGCAAGCAGCTGTTTGAAATTCCCTGTTCCCGCATCGTTGCAGCAAAAGAAGAGTATCTCATTGTAAGCACCATTCTTGACCTCAGTGAGGAGAAATTTTGGGTATCGGGAAGCATATGGCGTCTATGGATATGACGGTACCGAAATTCTACCAATCGTTTATTCCCTACGCAATTTGCGTGACCTGGGTTATTGGGAAGTGAGCGGCAGTGCCGGCAGTTCCTCCGGAACTACCGGCCCCGTTGGCGGCACTTCTTCTGAAAGCACTGGCGGCGGGGTGGCGGAATTTCTCTTCCAGAGTCCGCTGAAACCGGCGGCGCAAGTGGTTCCTCATCCTCTGGAACCATTGCATTGCCTCCTGCTCTGGAAGCAGCAGTATCCTAAAAATGCTTGCTATAGATAAAATCACTTTTATCCACTATCAACAGGCGAATTTCATTTAGGCAATGACCCTCTTTTAACGGCCAGCGGCTTAACGCCGCTGGCTTTCACCTTTGTTTGGCCCCAGTATAGATAGTGTTTTTTGCCTACTATATCTGCTTTATTTGAATCCTTAACTGTCTAAAAATATAAAACAAAACACGGTAGTATACTCCTATAAGGAGACTATACCACCGTGTTACGGAATTCGTGACATCATAGTCAACTTAGCTTGCTGCTACGTTGAGACCTTTACTGGATGCTTCCTTTGATTTATCCATCATGTTCCGGCAAATCATACCCAACCTCAGCGCATTTTTTGCATATCGCCTCCACCGTTATCATACACCTCTCCCGTATTAGCGTCTACATGATAGAGCGAACGCATAGCACTATCCAGATTGTCAGTGGTATCCGCACCAAACATAAAGCATGCCCGCTGTTGTCCATCAATGTTAATATAAAGTGCCTTTTGTTCACTGGCAGGCACTATGAACGCTTTATCCCCATATTGCTCTTTTGCAACCTCCAACGCGATATCATAGCACTGTCCAAATGTCAGCACAGTCTCTTTGGCATAATTAAAATCCACTTTAATTTCTTCTTCCTGTTCCTGCTGTTGTTTTGCAGACGTCAGCAATTCCACTTTCTGCTCTGTTTCCTTCTTTTTATGCCGCACAGCCAATACCGCCGTTACACCGGCGCCTACCATGGCGGCAACTACGCCGGCAGCAATTCCTAAATGTTTTTTGTTCCGTAAGGAAAAATTAAAATCTTTCACTTTGTTCACCCTTTCTCTTCTATTGGAAATGTTACAAACTCACAAGATTGATATTCCATTAACGCCAGCGCATTAGTGGTTTCGGTTAATAACTTTGATAACCGTTCCCCCTCTCCCCGCAACACACAAACGTCCAATGTTACCTCCGCGCCAAAGTCAGCGGAACGGATAGTATATCCTGCTTGGTTCAACGCATATTCTATTTTTCCATATAAATCATACCCACAATGAATGGTAAAGATATCG
>CALLNG010000295.1 GCA_938005345.1 uncultured Clostridia bacterium | reverse complement strand
CAATGGCGTATTTCCTATTAACTGCGTTAAATCTTCATAAATATTCATTACGCTATCTCCTTTTTCTTAAATTCTTGCCAATGCATTTCCCAAATCTGATATTAAATCTTCCACATGCTCAAGACCAACAGAAATCCGCACTTGATCTGGTGTTACGCCCGCTTCTTTTTGCTGCTGTGCATTTAGTTGCTGATGCGTTGTGGAAGCCGGATGAATGACCAGTGATTTTGCATCCGCCACATTTGCCAAATTGGAAAATAGCTCCAAATGGTCAATAAACCTTCTTGCTTGCTGGGCTCCACCTTTGACTCCAAATGTAAAAATAGAGCCTGTGCCTTTGGGAAAATATTTCTTTGCTAATGCATGATATGGACTACTTTGCAGCGCCGGATAATTGACCCAAGAAACCTTGTCATGCTTTTCTAAAAATTGGGCAATCGCCAAGGCATTGCCAACATGCCGCTCTACCCGCAAAGATAATGTTTCTATTCCCTGCAGCAGCAAAAATGCATTGAATGGACTAAGGCAAGAACCCATATCCCGTAAAAATTGTACCCGCAGTTTGGTAATAAACGCTGCTGCTCCCACATCTTGGGCATAGCGAATATTGTGATAACTGCGGTCCGGCTCAGTCAGCCGCGGAAACTTCCCGCTGGCTATCCAATCAAAGGTTCCGCCGTCCACTACTAAACCACCAATTGTTGTTCCGTGCCCACCAATAAATTTGGTCGCAGAATGAATGACAACATCCGCTCCAAATTCAAATGGCCGGATTAAGTAAGGCGTTCCAAATGTATTATCTACAAATAGTGGAATTCCATGCTGGTGTGCAATGTTTGCCACTGCTTCTATATCAACGATATTAATTCCCGGGTTTCCTAGTGTCTCTGTGTAAATAAGGCGTGTGTGATCCGTAATGGCCGCTTCAAAATGTTCCGCTAAGTCCGGCTGCACGAATATAGTACGAATGCCGTATTGGGGGAGTGTATCCGCAAACAGGTGATATGTTCCGCCATATAGTGTAGAGGCCGCTACGATTTCATCTCCCATACCGGCAATATTCATAACAGCACCCGCAATCGCAGCAGAGCCCGATGCAAATGCCAATGCGCCAATTCCGCCCTCCAGCGCCGCAATACGCCGTTCCAACACATCTGTAGTAGGATTCATAATACGGGTATATATATTTCCCGCTTCTTTTAAGGCAAACAAATCTTCAGCATGTTGTGTATCATCAAACAGATAAGATGTAGTCTGATAAATGGGAACTGCGCGCGATTTGGTAACTGGGTCTACCGGTTGACCAGCGTGCAGCTGTTTTGTCTCAAATCGGTATTGCTTTTTCATATAGGGCTTCCCCTTCCTAGAGCATCAGTCTCTTAAAATTCATACTAAATTGGTAATAATTATACCATAGATACTATACACCGTCAAGAGAAATTTGTGGTTATTTTCCCAAATTTTATTGCAATCATAATTCATTTTGTATAAACTAAATAGGGAATAACAGCTATAATAGTAAATCATATTTGCGCTATTGTGGTTTTTTCAGTTACCCTATTCTTGGTTCAATGAAACCATTTTATATGGGCGAAAACCGAATGCAGCGTTAGCCTCGGCTTATTGTTCATTCTGGTAAAAACATTTCATCAAGCGAAAAGGAGAAAGAATATGACACAAAAGAACGAATGTTAGCTGGCTTACCATATAAAGCCTGGCTGGATGGTTTACCCGAAGAGCACCTGGACTGCCAGAAAAAAATTTATGCGTTTAATTCCCTTCCGCCCGGTAATCCAGAACAGTCCATTGCCCTGTTAAAAGACTTGTTGGGGAAAACGGGAGAACATTTTTGGATTGAAGCACCGTTTCACTGTGATTATGGCTGGAATATTGAAATTGGTAATCATTTCTTCGCCAACTATCATTGTACTATTTTAGATGTTGGGAAAGTAACGATTGGCAACAATGTACAATTCGCGCCCAACGTTTCTTTGTACACTGCTGGACATCCGCTTCATCCTGATAGCCGCAATTCCGGATACGAATACGGAATTCCAATTACAATAGGCAATAATGTTTGGATTGGAGGAAATGTGGTTATTTTGCCCGGTGTCCACATCGGCGATAATGTAGTCATTGGTGCAGGCAGTGTCGTGTCCAAAAATATCCCAGCGAATAAACTTGCCGTTGGTAATCCCTGCCGCATTGTACGGGATATCACGGAAGCAGATAGGGTGTACTATTATAAAAACCAGAAATTTGATGTGACAGATTATACCATTCTTTGATGATTGCTCGGACACGCTCTTTTTATTATTTTTTCAATAATGCAAAATGTGCCGGTAATTGCCGGCACATTGTCATTCTTCGACTTGATATTCCATCCCATCTTTATATACCATGTTTGGATAAATTTGCTTTAACCTGTCATCTGGATAATGAACATCTAAAAATGTCTCAATTCGGTTTTTGGCCTGAACGCCATTATGGCGCTGCGTCATTCTTCCCACTGC
>CALLNG010000294.1 GCA_938005345.1 uncultured Clostridia bacterium | reverse complement strand
ATGGTTAATCAAATACAGTACATTTAACATGTCTGTTCCGCTGCCTTCCTTTCCGCCTTCTGGCGCTTTATTTATCCTTTCTGCCCGCCGCCCAGCTTGTTCCAAAAACGGCTGAGCACTGGCATCACGACATTGTAAAATTCCGGTACGCGCAGCACCATCAGCGCCGCCGCATAAGACAGCACGCCCGCTGCAACCGAGACACCCAATTTCACCAAGGTAAACAGTTTGCCCGCCGGCATGGGAATCAGTTGCAACAAAATTAACACTGCACCCATAATAGCGCAGCCTATTAGGCTTTTGACAATACTCCCGCCCACTGGTTTTAATGAAAATTCTTTGTGGTGCTTTTTAAACAGAAATAAAATAGAAAAGCCCCCTGCCAGCGCCGCAATCGAATACGCCAGCGCAATGCCGTAAAATCCGCCGAAGCGCACAAAAAGGAGGCTGAGCAAAATGTTTACCACCATAATCAGCACACCGTTATAGGCGGAGGTTTTGGTGTTACGGTCTGCATAAAATGCCCGGTCCACAATTTCCTTCAGCCCAATGCCTAACACACTGACGCCATAGAGCGCAAAAATGCCTGCGCCAAGTTGTACATCTGCACTGCCAAACTCGCCGTATCCATAGACCATATCCACAATTTGCGGCGACAGCACCGCAAATCCGACTGAGATGGGCAGCAGCAGCAACACCAGCGAATTGACCGCGGTGGTAAAATAGGCATAAAACCCTTCCCGGTTTTTTTGCGCAACCAGCAGCGACATTTTGGGATAGGCGACCGATGCTACCGCCAGCACCAGTGTCATTACGATTTGCACGCCAAGGTTTTGCATGTTGTTCAAAATAATATATTTTTCCGCGTCATATGCCATAGCGATGGCACTGTTAGTCAGCAAATTGATTTGATAGGCGCACACGCCGATAATCACTGGAGCGGTCATCACAAAAATGCGTTTGATGTCTTCGTTACGCCATTGACAGCTCACTTTGAGCCCAAACCCCATCCGTTTGAGCGGTACCAGCAAAAACACCGCCTGTACAAAAAAGCCCAGCAACGCCGCCACCGTCAGACCCCAAACGCCAAAAAACCGCGAAAACAGCAGCATATAGCCCACATTGACCAAAGAACTGGGCAGTGAAATCATCGCTGCCACATAAAAGTGATTGTGCGCCTGCAATACGCCGCTAAAAATATAGGACAAACTGATGAACACAATCGCCGGCATCATCACGCGGATGGAATATACAGCGAACTGGTAATCGCCGTCCTTGGCAAAATACGCCGTCAGCGGCGCAGTAAGTATGCCCAGCACCACCAAAATGCCGCCCACCAAAATGGTTAGAGAAATGGTGTTGTTGACAAAGCGGGCCGCGCGCCCCATCCCATGGCTTTCCCGAATATCCGTATAAATCGGTACAACCGAAGTCGTCAGGGCCGTACCGATAATTGTCGTAATAATATTTGTCAGCGTCAGTGCATACGAATACGCACTGGTCTGCACCGTTGCGCCATAAAAAGACGTAACCATAATACCGGCCAGCAGCGCCAAAGCACGTGCTACGACATTAATGATGACGACAAGGCTCACTGTTTTTACGCCATTTTGTTCTCCCATAGTCCGCTATCACGCTTTCCACTGAATATTTTCCCGAATCACCTTTGCAGGGTTTCCACCCACAATGGCATGTGCCGGTACATCCTTTGTCACCACGCTGCCCGCCGCCACGACTGCTCCCTCTCCCAGCGTCACGCCTTTGAGAATGATGCTGTTGCAGCCAATCCAGCAGTGGTCTCCGATGGTCACAGGACGGATCACCTCCGTATCGCTTTCCAGCTTATGGTAATCCCGGTCCATGATGCAGCAATCCCACGAGATGTTGCAGTCTTTTCCAATTGTCACCTGTCCGCCGCAATGGATTTCCGTCCGGTCTCCTACTGCGGTGCCGCTGCCGATAGACAGGGCGGCTTGTCCCGCCGCGCCCCAGCAACTCAGTTTTACCTGGCGGTGCAACTGCACTTTGTCGCCAATTGCAATGCGACCTTGTTTCTTCAGCACACGCACGCCGCGCCCGATGCGCAGCAGCCTGCCGCAGGGTGAAAACCGCGGGCGGTAAAACACGCCGCGCACCAGCTTACACAATATATCCATATATTCCCCGAAACTCCGTTTTCCCATGTCGTTTCTCCTCTAAAATTTGTCAATATACACAAATGCATAGTTCTTTTACCATTATATACTGGTTTGCCGCAGTTGTCAACGAAAAATATGCACTGCCGCTTGCCAAAGCGCGAAAAATCGCGTATAATACTCTAAGTAAAAGGAAAAAGGAGGAATATGCCATGCTATATGACCAACTTGCGTTCCGCAGCCGGCAAAACCGGATTTCGTTTGCCATGCCGGGACACAAAGGTGGAAAGTGGATTGCGCCGCCGCTGCACCATCTGCTGGAAATCGACGTCACGGAGTTGCCCGGTACGGACAACATGCACCATCCAGATGGAATTTTGCAGGACGCCTTGTTGCGCATTGCAGAGGCATATGGCGCGGCGCACAGTTATTTTTCCGTCAATGGCTCCAGCGCGGGCATTCTTTCGGCGCTGCATTTTGCCGCGGCTGGCTGTGGCAAAGGCATTGTGGATCGCAACTGCCACGTCAGCGTCCTAAATGCCTTGTGCCTGACTGGCTTGCAGCCGTTTTACCTTCAGCCGCAGATGGCAGCAGACTATGGGATTCCAGGCGCTGTTTCCCCGGAATCGGTCCAAGCCGCACTGCGGGCCCATCCGGACGCGGGTTTTGTATTTCTCACGTCCCCCAACTATTTTGGGCTGTGCGGCGACATTGCCCGCATTGCGGAGGCTGTGCACGCGGCGGGAAAATATCTCATCGTGGACGAAGCACACGGCGCACATTTTGGTTTTTCCCCGTTGCTGCCGCAAAGTGCGTTGCAGCAGGGCGCGGATATTGTGATTCAGTCCGCACACAAAACGCTGCCCGCCGCAAACCAATGTGCGCTGATTCACCTATCCAGCCGTATTGACTCACAGGAATTTTCCCGCTGGTATTCCCTGTTTCAAACCACCAGCCCCTCCTATCCCCTTATGGCGTTGACGGATTACGCAGTGCAGGCGGTAGCCGCTCACGGCGGGCAGCTCTACCAGGTACTGTACAATTGCATTGCCCCGCTTTCCACGCCGTTCCCGCTACTGCATACCCCGGTGGGCGGCGCGGCAGACAAAGATTTCACCCGGCTCGTGTTTCACACGTCGGCACAGGGTGTGCACGGCTACGACGCTGCGGCGTTTTTAGACCAGCAGGGCATTGATGTGGAGATGGCGGACTGCAACAATCTCGTTTGCATTGCCACTGGCGGCAACGCGCCGGAAGATTTCTCCGCGTTGGAGCGCGCGCTTGCCGCTTGTCCCATTGGTAGTGTAGTCCCACTATTTTTGCCGCCGCCCCCCGTGCACTGCTCCACGCTGCCCAAAGAAGCATTTGACGCGCCTAGCACCTTGTTACCGCTGGAGAAATCCGCCGGTTCCATCAGTGCAGGCTGTGTCACCAGCTATCCGCCCGGCGTGCCCATTTTAGCACCCGGCGAACCTATTGGGCAGGAGCATATTGCGTATTTGCAGGAAGTCCTGCGGCAGGGCGGCACGGTAACAGGCCTGGAAGAAGGCTGCTGCCGCGTGGTCCTGTAAAAGGGTACCCGTACATTGGCGCGCCGGTTTCCGTTTCCCAACAGCCGGCATACGTTGTAAAAAGCCCCGGCTATGGTTAGCCGGGGCTTTTTCGTACAATTATACTTCACTGATACGATTCTGGTATTTTTTCATCAGGCGGCGCACTTCTTGCAGCACATCCCGTTTTTCCTGTGGGAAGGTTTTATGTTTGTGCGCCCATTCCACCTCAAAGTTTGCCAGTTTCTCATAAAACGCATCGGCGCGGAACGTTTCACGGCCATAGCAAAGCGGTAAATCCAGTCCATTGTATGGTTCACCGCTGTCCAATTTTTCCCGAAGGAAATCAAAAAACATCTCCCAGCGCACCCGGTAAAACGTGCCCAGCAGGCCGGACCATTCCCGCCAAGAATAGTCAAAAATGCCCGGTGCGTCATCCTCGCCCCACAGGGTCACCATCACGCTGGCATTGAGCTCATACAGAGATTTTTCTTCCTCAGTTCCACCCCAGCGGCGCGCGTCCGCAATCCATTTTTCCAATGAAAACTCCGGCCGTCCCGCCAGCAGCGTATCCACATCCTCCAGCAGCGTCAAAAAAGCGTTTGCTTCCCGGTCAAAGGCTTCCCGTCCGCCATTTTTGAACGCATTTGTCAGCCGGTGGTTAATTTCCTGCGCTTCATTGCTTAGCACCTGGCGCATCCAGTCCGCTGCGTCATAGACATACCCGTCCGATTTTGCGGGTTCTTCCAGCAGTAGTTGCAACGCTTTGAGCAGCTTTTTATTGCCATACGGCACCAAAAACCCTTCGTTCGGCCCGGACTTTTTAACGTCTAGTGCCGGGCGCGCACACAGCATAGAGCTTTTTTCCACGCCATTTGTTCCCGATGCATAGACGGTTTGCAGCAGTATCTTCCATGCCTGCTGTGCCTTTTCTCCTGCCGCGCCGTAGCGGCGGATTTGATACTCTTTCAGCCAGTCCTGCAAATCCCGTTCCTCTGGATAGGTCAGCATTTCAAATGCCAAATCATAGTATACCGGATTTTGCATAATACCTTCCATAAACAGCCCGGTTCCGCAAACGTTGTCCGCCTCCTTTTTCAGCTGAACAAACTGGTTTTGCGCCAGCCGCGGCATATCGCCATGCAAATTGGTGCGCCCGCCAAAATTATGTAGGTTTCCCGTTACAAATGGGTAGCCCCAGAAATAGTCCAGTTCTTCATGTTTGTAACCCGCCAAATCCAAAATCAGCAAATCATGTTTTGGCACTACTGTGGCAATGTCTTTACGGATGGACCAGGACTGCATAACCCAAACTGCGTTTTTATCAAAATCTTTGAGCAGTTTGTGCGACGCGCGCCCCACGGCATTCAAATATTCCGCGGAGTCCTCCGGCGGCACCCCCTCATGGAATGGGTCAGCCGCATAGTATCCATATGCGCCAAAGAGGTCTTTTTGTTTTTCTAAAAACACGCGCCCCATCGTTTGAAACAGTGGATCTGTAGGGTCAAGCTGCGCAGTGCCCTGAATCCCACACCAATCCTCTTTCAGCTGAATCTTCGCCTCCGGAAATTTTCCCATACAAGCGCGCGGCACAAACCCGGAAAATCCTTGCTGGATGGGTTGCATGCCCAGCTCCCGCATCCGGTGCATAATTTGTTTTCCCAACGCCACATGCTGGTCAATCCAGCTCTGCGGCAGCGGGCCGCGGAACCCTTCAATGTTAGTCATCCACTGCCAGGCCAAAAACGCCGGGCCAGATAAAAACGCGCGTGACTCCTCCGCTGTAAAGCCCATTTCTAGCATGGTTTGCTGCCAAACCCCCTCTAACCCCACAGTGAAAAGCGGCAGGTTGACGCCGCACAGCGCCATAAAATCTAGTTCCTGTTCCCATCGCTTCCAGTCCCACCAACTGGCTGTATAATTGAAGGTACAATAATTCATATAGGATCGGAATTTTTGTGGCACCACCTGGGAATAGGGCTGCTCCGGAAGCGGCAGCCGTCCCGGAAGTTCCAACCGGCTGCCACACCACGACAGATGTACCTTTGCGACATATTTCAAATACCAATGCAGCGCCATGCAAAGGCTAATTGTGTTGTTGCCGCGCAGCAGCACCTTGTCCCCGCGGCGGTCTACGGAAAATACATCCCACCCCTGGTCTGGCTCCACCAATTCCATCTCAAATTCTGCGCCGCGTCCCGGCAGGACACGTTCCAGCACTGCCATTGCTTGTTGCATGTATACGTCCACCCTTTCTTTTCCATATTGCTCTTATAATGCGTTTATTATAATATACTCCGGATCGAATTGCAACTGGGAACGTGCCTAACATTGAGAAATTGTTACGCTTTTTGCGAAACTGAAACAAGGGCTGCTAAACACAGCCCTTGTTTTTTATGCCTTGCACAGTAAAATCACCCGCTTGCCCGGTTCGGCATCGAAGGAAAATTCTTCTACGCTGCCTAAGTGCAGGCCGTTCATTTCCACATTCAGTTTTTCTGGGAATCTCACGTGGCAGGTACCGCCCGCCAAAGACACGATTTCTACTTTTTGCAGCTTTCCATCCTGCCAGCCCATGTCCACTTCATAGCCGCCGCGCGCCCGTAGCCCCCGTACATGGCCGTTTTTCCAAGCCTTTGGCAGTGCAGGAAGCAGGTACACTTCATCTAGCTGGCTTTGCAGCAGCAATTCCATAATGGCAGCGGTTCCGCCTAAATTGCCGTCAATCTGAAACGGCGGATGTACATCAAACAAATTGGGATAGGTGGACTGGCGCAGCAAATGGTACAACATATCCAGTGCACGTTCTCCATCCAGCAGGCGCGCATAGAAATTTACAATCCACGCACAGCTCCAGCCCGTATGTCCACCGCCGTTTTCCAACCGGTGTGCAAGTGTTTTGCGGCAAGCGTCCATCAGTTCTGGGCGTTTGTAATTGATTTCATTTCCAGGATGCAGCGCAAACAGCTGGGAGATGTGGCGGTGCCCCGGCTGCGCTTCCTCATAGTCCTTCTGCCACTCCATTAATCCGCCATAGGAATTGATACGAGGCGGGCGCATTTTTTGTAGGTCCGCTTTGAGTTCCTTGGCAAAATCCCAGTCTTTACCCAGCACTTCGCTGCACGTTATACACGCGCGGTACAGTTGGCGCACAATCTGCATATCCATCTCTGGCCCCATACAAAGCGCGCCCTGCGTGCCGTCCGGCAAAATATAGGTATTTTCCGGAGAAACCGATGGCCCTGTAACCAGATACCCTTCTTCGTCTTCCACCATATATGCATGGAAAAAGACAGCCGACTCCCGCAAAATCGGATAAGCGCGCTGCTCCAAAAATTCCTTGTCCTGCGTAAATTCATAATGATCCATCAAATGCAGCGCCAGCCACGCACCGCCCATAGGCCAGATAGGCGACGGAAAACAATTTCCCTCCATTGCCGTATCGC
Source organism: uncultured Clostridia bacterium (assembly GCA_938005345.1). Classification (GTDB taxonomy): domain Bacteria; phylum Bacillota; class Clostridia; order RUG12999; family RUG12999; genus JAAWTG01. Next base: position 11,703 of record CALLNG010000294.1, on the reverse strand, counting down.
CCCAAATATTGGTGCAGTGGTGCGCCACAAAACCGGGGCAGCCATATATTACTTCTGCCGTTTTCTTTCCGTTCGGCAGCATGCGGTCCAGCAAATCAAACAGCGGTTCGTGGCACTCTGACAGATTTGCCGCTTCCACCGGCCAGTAGTTCATTTCTGTGTTGATATTGATGGTATAATTGCTTTCCCAGGCCGGGGTGAAGTTATGGTTCCAGATACCTTGCAGATTCATGGCCTGTGTTCCAGGCCGGGAAGCAGATATAATCAAATACCGTCCGAACCGGTAATACAGCTCCAGCAATCCATCATCCGTCTCACCCGCTTTGACGCGCTCTAGCCGTTCGTCCGTCGGCAGCGGGTTTTCCGGCAGGTCAAGACTGAGCTCTACGCGCTGCTCCAGCGCCTGGTAATCCGCCTCATGCCGCTCCAGCAACTGTGCCGCATTGTAGCCGGACGCGCGCTCCAGCGTACGCATGCAAGCTGCAGTAGGCTGTTCTCCCGCAAAGTCGGAATGCGCTGCAATCAGCACCAACGCCTCGCTGCATTTGCTAAAATACAGATAATCCCCTATGACCTTTACCTCTCCATTACTCCAGCCTTTGATGCCGCAGGAAAAATTCACGCCGCCTTCGCCGCAGGTTCCTTCCATAATAACCGCGTCTCCTCCCATTGGGCGGCTTGTGCCTTCATAGGGGCGGCGCATCAAGTTGCAGGAAAATTCCATCACCGGCTGCTCTGCCTCCACGTGCAGCACAATAACATTATCCGGCTTGCTGGCATAATACGTCCGCTTGACAGCAACGCCTCCGGTGGTATAGTCCACGGTTACCACCCCGCGTTGCAAATCCAGTGCACGGCGATAATGCTCAGCCGTCTTTTGCCCATGCTCCTCCAGCACGAAATTACAAAGTGGCTGGTATGGGCCGAAATATTTTGGATGCGACGTCATGCTCATGCGCGCCAATTCCGCAGCCTCTCCTGGTTTGCCATCCATCAAAAGGCGGCGGATTTCCGGCAAATGCTCTCGTGCGTCGCGGCTGTTGCGGTCCTGGTATTTGCCATACCACAGCGTATCTTCATTCAGGTTCACCGTCTCCCGGCCGTCTTGCCCGCCGCCAGCGTTACCCCACACCATACCGCCCAGCCGGCCGTTTCCAATGGGCAGCGCATGGTTCCAGTCCATTGCTGGTGTTTGATACCAAAGTTGATGTTCCATGTTTTCCCTCCCGTATAATAAAGGCTGAAACTGACTTAGACAGTTCCAGCCTTATGATGTTACACTGTTTCTTTCGACATATGCGGGGAAAAATCCTTCTTTTTTGGAAAAATTTTTTAATATTGTTCCAATAAGTGTACCAGCCGCTGCAACACAACGATCGCCTGTTCCCGCAGAGCTGCACTCTGTGGGGCAAATGAGCCATCTTCCATCCCATTCATCAGGCCTAGTGCCACAACGTCCTGCACGCTCCGCGCTGCCCATTCGCTAATGGCTGCCTCATCGGTAAACGGTTGAACAGGTCCCAGCGCCACGAGATTTTTACCCGTACAAACCTGCGCCAGCATTTTAGCCATTTCCTCTCTAGTAATCGGCGTGTTTGGGTTGGCTTTTCCATCCGCGCCCTGCAAAATGCCCGCCTGCTTTGCTGCGGTTAACACGCCTGCGTACCAATCTCCGGCGGATACATCGGAAAATGTACCGTCATAGGGCAGCTCTTTCAATCCCAAAACACGTACCAACATGGCCACAAATTCCGCGCGTGTGGTTTCGTTTGTCAATCCCAGTGAATCCGCACTGACGCCTTTGACAATGCCCGCTTGCACCATTTCTTCAATTTCCGACGCGGCCCAATGTCCCTCCAATTCCTGCCGCATGCCTTCGCTCAGTTGTCCCGCCGCACTGGTGGGCTGCGGTGTAGCCTGTGCGCCCGCTGTCGGCGTGGGGGTCGGAGTTGGCGAGGGAGTCGGGGTGGAATTGATACTGATGCCGCCTCCACCACCTCCACCAACAGATCCGCCGGGTCCGTGCGGCGGCAGCGTGGGCACAGGGCTTGTTTCCGGCGACGGACTGGTTCCGCTGCCCGTTTCCGGTGTTTGCGTGGTGTCTTCAATCGATGGTGCCGCGCCAAAATAGATATAGTTGCCGCTGCGCTGGAATGGAACAGTTTCCCCGTTCCATGTTACGTTTTGAATTTTCTGCGGCGCATAGATGGTCAGTCCCTCTTTGTCCAGGCCGTCCGAGGTTGCCAACTCCAGCGTTTTGCCATTGTAGCGGATTCCCAAGTCCTCCACTGCCTGTGGCGCATTCAGGTATGGCACGCCCGTCAGACTGCTCAAACTAGTTCCACCGGAAAAAGCAATTTCCTGTAAGGTATCATTTTGATGGGAAACATGCATCATGGAGGCGTCAGTAACATAGCCGCCGACTGTCCGCTTGGCCTGCTGGCTGCTGTCATGCACCAAGTACGCTGTACCCTCCGTTTTTAAGCCGTCCGCCCGGTCGTTAATCGTGTAATTCATGGCGCTGGCAGCCCCTGCTGGAATACCGCTCAAAGTGAGCTTTTCCACACTGGTGTCCACTCTTCCCCGTTTTCCCAGTTCTTCTGGATAAATCAGGGTCTCATAGGTCGCGGGCGCTGACGTATCCTGTTCATAGTAAGCATACGTAACATTGTTGATGATACCAGAGTGCCCGGTTCCATAATACCCGTCGTTTTTGAGCGCGGGCGTTATACCGCCTTCCAGCGCTGTCGCCACCTGCACATTTGCACCCGGGAAGTTGGTCCGTACTACGCCTGTTTCTTCATCCATGGTCACGTCCGCTTCCGGCAGAAAATGCCAGTACTGTTTATAGTTTTTGCTGCCGCTATCCGTGGGTTCCAAATGGTCGAACACCAAAAAATACCCCGGCCGCACAAACAAAATTTTGCGGGAATGGGACACGCCCTGGTTCAAATAGTTTTTGGTAGTCACGTCTGCAAAGTCATAAATGTCGTTAGCCTCCCATTTGTTGGTAGTCCCCTGGTTGGCAATATTACTTGTCGCCGTTTGGCTGGTGTTGTTGACCACCACCGTGTTGTGCCCCGTCGTTCCGGTCAGCCAGTTGGACGCGTTACCGCCCTGGTAGCTGGAATACAGCGGGTCTGCTAACAAATACTGGTTGTAACCCCACAAAATGATGGACAAGTCATCCTTGTGCCCATGGCTTTCATAGGCGTTGTCCGCATTGGTATGCAAAAAGACGGCGCTTTCATTCCAGTCGCTGCGCATGGTATACTTTTTGCCGTCCTCAAACATTTTGGACGTGTCAGACGGCGGCGTGCCCTGCTCGCCATTGGTTGCCACATAGAGAATTTCTGGATCATCGCCCAGCACATCCGCAATGTCTGCCAGCGTGTTTCGGACACTTGTACTGGAATACCCATAGGCGTCTCCCTGTTGGATTTCCCGGCCTCCCGGCCCGGACGCATACATCAGGTAATGTGCCATGGTGCGCAGCGTTTCCTTCATTTCATCGGGATACTCCACGCGTTTGTCCATTTGCTCCGCATAGTCCTGCACCGCCCAAATTCCACTTAGGGCATAACTCACGTAGCCCAGCGCTACCTCTTTGATAGTGCCGTCCCCCATCATGTAGCCCTGTGTATAAGAAGGCAGGCGTTCCAGCGCGCGTTCCTGCCAGGCAGGGCCGCGTTTCAGTTCTTGAAAGCATAGGCCAACATTGTACAATCCGGAAATTTCCTGCGCGCCAATGTTGTTGGTATTTGGCTTGCGGTCAAACGAGTACTCTGCGGTCAGCGTCATATATTTCAATGTCGCTGTCCAAAGGTCGGGCGTCATGTGTTTGGATCGGATCAACGCCAACAGCGCCTGCGGCATAAATTGGTTGCGGCAGGCAACCCCCAGGTAAGAGTCAATAACCTCTGAACCGCTTCCTTCCGCCCAATGGTTTTGGGGCGCTACCGCGCTGCCGCCGTTCCAGCGGATAAATTCCGACCAAATCCGCAGCGCGGTATAGGCATATTCCTCGTTATCCTCCGTTGCATAGCTGTATTGTCCGATAGGCGCTTTGAGCCATGTGTTGAACCGGTACAGTTCGTCGGTATAGCGGTGCCCCGCCGCACCCAGCCACGGGCGGTGCCAGCGCAGGGACGGCTCGTGTTCATAAGAAAAAATGTAGTGGTTGGTGGTGTTAAATGCGACGGTGTCCTCACTCCAGTCCACATTTTTCGTGACAAATAGCACCATGTCCTTGCGGTCTACGTGATTTTCCTTGTCATTGATTTTAGCATAGAATTTCAGCGTAGCGCTGGTGATGGCGCTGGACGCGCCCGCACCCGCCAAGTCAAATTTCAAATGCACCCGCCGCGTATTTTCGTCCACCGGAAATACAGATGGTTTTCCTGTCCCCTCTTCCGCCGGCGTGCGGGTATTGACGGAGGAAAGGCTTTCCTCCAGCTGCAATTCTGTTGCGCCTTTGTAGTTATAGGACGCGTTGGTGCCGTATCCGCAAGCTATCATGGCGTCCTCTTTGACGCCGTAGTCCGTGGTAACGCCGTTGCTGACAATGCTGATGCGCGCGCCCATGGTTCCGTCGCCATATTCTTTGGACAGCAGGGAGATTTGTGCGCCGTCCTTGTTACGCGCTGTGATGTAAAATGGCATTTCCGTTGTGGAGGAATCCAGCACAGTTTTGACATAGGACGTCACATCCACTTCGTACAGCGTACCATATTCATGGCTGTCCACGGTTGCAATATCCACCAGCTGTGCATTGCTGTTGGTGTTATAGGTATAATTGTGTTCCAACAGCTGCGCAGTCAAAATGTCCGTCTTATCATTGTTGCCAATGGCGGGGCGGGAGTATTGCAGCTCCCGCTCCTGGTAATATTGCAGCAGCGCGTTTTTGGCGCTGGTATAATCGCCCGTCATGGCGTAGCTTTCCACCTGGCTCAGGCCCATATATCCATCATAGTCCAGCGCGGGCTGGGTGGACCACGTTTCGCCATCCCAAACGCCGAAAAACGCTTCGTCGCTCATGTACTGCGGATCCACAAAATCCAGCTGCGTTTCGTCTGTATAGTCCGGTTTGTAGGCATAGCCAGTGGGATTGGTTTCCACCGTGATACCAGTTTCTGGTGGTGTGACATATGGTTCGTCGCTTTGCGCAGAAACGCCGGCGGGCTCCGCCTGTGCTTCCACCGCTTGCAACGCCGCCGTCTTCGCCGCGGCGGCATCATGTTCTACCGGCGGCATCTCCTCCGGCTCCTGCGCGAAGGCCGCTGTGCCGCCCGTAAAGAGCACCGCGCACAAAAGCAGGGATACTAGTTTTTTCATTGCGTTATTCCTCCTTCAGCCGGATGATCTGTGCCAGCACTTTGGCAGCTTCCGCGCGGGTGATAGTGTCCAGCGGGCGGAAAGAGCCATCCGGGTACCCGCCGACAATGCCAAAACGCGCGATTTGATCAATACTCTGCGCCGCATAATCTGCCGCGTCCGCTGCGTCCGTAAACTGGATGCTTTCCGTTACCGGAAGTGCTTCCACCTGCGCCGCGTCCAGCGCGCGCGCCGTTACTACCGCAATATCCTGGCGGCTCATCGTCTCGCCAACGCCAAACGTTGTATCGCTGGTGCCACTGATGATGCCCGCTTCATAGGCGGCTGCAATATAGGGGTAACTCCAATCGTTCACCGCCACATCGGTGAACGGCAACTGCGCCGTACCGCTGGATTGCAGGCCCAATGCTGCCACAACCATTTTCACAAATTCTTCTCTTGTCACAGCGCGGTCTGGCTGGTAATTGCCTAATTCGTCGCCTGCAACCACACCTTTTTCCACCAGCAGTTCCACATATTCGCTCGCCCAGGAATCCCGGCTCACGTCTGCGAAACTGCCCGGCTGGTTTTCTTCCGGGACAGGCTGTGCTGGGGTATTGTCTGCCGTCCCATTTCCGTAGTCAATCACGCCAGGGCTGGAAGGACGCGACACACTGCTGCCGCCTCCACCTCCGCTGCCACTGGAACCGCCGCTTCCGCCGCTGATACCAGAGCCCGCGACCGCATGGCGGCTGGATTTGGATTTGGTTTGCTCTTGTAGCGAAGCGGTAATGGTTAGCGTTACATTGGTGCTGCTGCGCGGCGTGACGACGACAATTTTATGGACTATTTGGTCCCCTTGCGTCTCCTGCACGATTTGCACCACGCTGGTATTGCTGCTGGTCACGGTGATGGCAGAGCCGTTCACAGGCCCGACGGCTGGAATGGTCATACCGCTTTGCAGCTGGTAATCCGGCGTCGCAACCGCGTCCAAATCTGCTTGCAGCAATAGCTGTGGGTCACTGTCCTGCACCGTTAGTTTCAGCGCGGGCTGCTCGCCGCCATCCATTTGAAACACGACAGTTTGTTCGCCGCTGAGCGTATCCATCCAGCTTTTCAGCAGGGTAATGGTGTTGCCTTCCTTGGTATAATGTGTTCCTTCTTCCAGCGTCTGTGTCCCGCACAGCACGTTTTGCAGCACATAGTCACCCGGATTTAGATGGACTACAATGTCTTTATGGTTTTCATTGCTTTCATATTTATCATAGGCTGCGCTTTGTACATCCAGGGATGCCGTTGTTTTTTCTATAAATTCTGCCACAATTTTTAAGTTCTTTTTCGGCTGCAAATACCGGATTTCAGCTGTGTCTTTTGTGCCTTCTGTCAGTTCCAATCCCTCCGGCAGCTGCCACTGCACAAATTTTCCGGTAATGGCTGGCTCCGCTGTCAGCGCGACCTCTGTACCCAGCGCATAGCCCGGCCCGCCTTGCTGCGATACGCTGCCCAGCGTCTCATCGTTAGAGGATACGGCGGACTCATAAAGCCGGACCGTGGTGTCATAGAGTTCTACTTCAAATATCGTGATATCGTTTGCGCCTGCCGTTTGCCGCAGCCGGAAATACTGTGCCGTCACAGGTGTGAACTCTGTGGTATAAGCTGCCCGGTTTGTTGTCGCTCCGCTTGGCAGCCCCGTTACAGTGCTAGCTGTCTCCCAGCTGGATCCATCCTGAGAGTATTCCACCACAAAAGATGAAATCCGTTGCGCAAATTCGTAAAACCGCAGGGCGCTTACTTTGGTTGGCGTACCCATGTCAATTTGAATCCATTGGTTGCTCCCTTTGGACGCCCAGCGGGTTGTGGTTCTGTCTCCATCTACCGCTTGATCCCCTCCATATGCAGCAGAATAGGTACTACTTGTCGTTACTTGTTTGCCAAGCGCCAAATTTTCACCAAACGTTGGCATAACTAAAACGGTAACGGTGAATGTTTTTGTTGCTGTCACGCCGGACGCGTCCTGGAAGGTCGCAGTCAATATCACCGGGACGTCGTCGCCGTACTGCGGCCGGGTCACTTCACCTGTCGCAGGGTCAACCGGTCCGTCCGCCGGGTCTGCGCTCCACGTAATATCGCATGCCGCGAGTTCTCCCAAGGACGGCAGCGTCAGCGCTGTTTTAATTTGGTCTGCGGCAGCATTTTTGCCGAGTAGATCCTCCACGGTCAGCGCGTCTACGTCATCCTGCAAAGTTGCCTGCGTTTTTGCGACCGTATAGCTACGCTGTGCAAGCACATCCTCCAGGACAGTATATTCCCCGTTTTCATTTTGCTTTTTCAGTTTCAGCTTCAAGGTGACGCTTTGATCCACCGGACGCTGCATAATTTCCCCAGTTTCTGCATTTAAAATGCCGCTGTCCGAGCTTTCCAAATAAGGCGCACTGCCATAAGGCAAAGCGTTCAGGTTCGGCATTGTCAAATCTTCTTCCAGCACAGATTGATCCGCCGGAAGGCTCTCAGCGCGTCCGCATCTAACGCAGCCTTATCCTTTGCCAGTGCAATGTTGGCATACTGCGCCGTTTCCATGTAGCGGATAGCGTGAATAGTAACACCTTTGTTTGGCTCCCCAGCATTCAACAGGTTGAACCCAATTTTTCCCGCATCACAGAAATCCAGGTAGCGGCTGTCATACGCCATGCCTTTTTTGAGCAGCCGGTCATTGATATAGATATCAACCGTTTTTTCCGCTTTGTCCAAATGCAGCGTCATTTTAGTGATCCCGGTGCTGGTAATTCCCGTACTGCCGTTGACTCCTTCAAACGCCCCTTCTTCGTTATGGGTAAACGCAAACGCGCCTTTCCAGTTGTTCCACGCTTGTAGGCCGATTTGCAGTTTCGCCCCCGGGTCTTTTTCATATTCCAACTCAATTGTCATTTTGTCTACTGTCTGTGCATCCAAGGCTAAAAATTTTGCCAGTGAAACCGTTTGCCCTGTGTTTTGCGCGGCGGTCCGTGTTAACTTCAAATTTCCATTAACCACTTCAATAGCGCCGTCTTTTGAACTTCTATTTTCGTCGTCATACCAGGCCTCTCCAGAAAAATCCGCTGGCTGCGCTACAGCGCCAGTAACATACATATGTAGATAGGGCAGCGGTTTTCCTTCCGTCTGATCTGCAATACCGCCCGGATATCCGTTTTTCCAGTATCCCCATGGTACATCATTAATGTCTGCATAGCCCATTTCATCGTCCATCACGTCTCCCGGTAGTCTGACGGGCAGCGTGCCCGGCACGTCGCTTTCCGCCGCCGTCCCGGTAACGGTGTATTGGAAGGACACGGTTGGCGTAGTCTCGGTGGCAATTTCTCCGTTTTCGTCCAACTTGCTCATGTTTAGCGACAGTGTGACGGTTTGATCCCGCTCGCCCCGTACCACTTCGCCTGTTTGCGCATTGAGAATGTTATCGTCAGATGAATTCCAAACCGCGGCGCTGCCATATGGCAGGTTTTCCGGAATCTCCGGCAGCGTCAAACTCTCTGTGATGGCGGAACCACTTTGCGGCAGCCCTTGGCAGTCAATGCTCTGCGCGTCTTTTGCCATGGCAATTTCCGCGTACTGCTCTGTTTCCGTGTAGCGGACGTAGTGGATGGTAACACCCTGGTTCATTTCTGTTCCTTTTTGTAAGGTAAATCCGATATTTCCTGGTTCATAATATCCAACATACCGTGGATCATATTGATAATTTTCTACCAGAAGCTGGTCGTTAATGTAGATGGTTGCATAGCCACCTGTCTCCTTATCTGCTTCCTCTGGATCCTCTCTTAAAATGTGCAAATGCATCGTTACTTTTACAGTCCCAGTTGCATTGATGTTGTTCAATGTCCCGCCGCCTTGTCCGGCGCTTGAAAAGCTTCCGTTGGGATTATGTACCAGCGCAAGCGGCCCTCTCCAATTTGTCGCCGCAGAAATGCTCATATACAACTTTGCGGTTTCTTCTTTCTCATATTCAAATTCCAGCGTCATATTGTCGTCTGGCTGCGTTTGTGATGATAAAACGCGTGTTACAGCAGCCGTATTGGAGTCCGTAATTTCTCCCGTCCGGCTGATTCGAATGTTTCCGTCCTTGACTTCTACACCGCCTACCTTTGGTTCCGTACTGTCCGGCCAGATTTCCCCCGTCCATTCTGCTGGTGCAGTTACACGGGACGTTTTCCAGCCCGTCCCCCACGGCACGCCGTTGATGTCCGCATAGCCCATTTCATCGTCCATCACGTCTCCCGGCAGGCAGACGGGAAGTGTACCCGGCTCATCCTGTGCGGCAACAGGCAAAACTGCCATCCCCGCAAGCAGGCAAAGCGCCAGCAGCAGGGCCAATCCTCTATTTCGTTTCATCATACCTCTCCTCCCTTAGTCGCGCACAATGACTGCGCAGCGCAGTTTATAGTTGACGATATGCGCAAAAATTTTGTCGCCCTGGCGAATATCTTCCGTTTCAATCTGGGTGATTTCGTCCAACGAATTGTCAATCAAATACAGTGGGATGGGATTGCGGCAGTTGAGCAGCACCTCGGTGCTTGTGCTTTGATCCTCATCCGTCCACACATCGACGATATCCACCCGGCGGTTGAGCACGTCGTCAATTTGGTTAAAGGTGATGGCGTTCACTTGCCCAAACACAAATTTCTCGTTGGAAGAACTTCCTTCGCTGTACAAGTCCAGTGTGGGGCTAAGCTGTCCAATTACCTGGACCTTGTTTAGGTTTTTGTCGGGATCCTCGCTATAATAAATCACATCGCCAAATTTCAGGGATGCCGCCGCTGTTTTTACTTCTTCAATGTCCGCCGGCGTGCGGGATTGCAGCATACCTTCCGACCACATGGAAAGAACGGTGATGGTGTCGCCCGTTGCTTCATCCGCCCGTTTTTTCACACCCGCTATTACAGCAAATTCGCTCTTTTCGTTAATGATACCCGTTGCAGTAGCGTCCAGCGTGGTGGTTATGACAATCAAGTCCGCAATTTGGGTTTCTTCGTCCATATCAAATCCAGAAACGACGTAAGTGGAATCATTGTTGATATCAATGGTTGCCAAATAGTCCTCCTCTGTCTTCACGCCTTTATTGTCCGGAATACAGAGCACTTTGGTGTGTTCATCCGCACCAAACGGCGTGTTTCCGCTGTTGCCAAACGTCTTTTCATAGGAATTGTAGGTTTTTGTCTTATCTACGCCAATTTCCGGATCGTAGATCCGCTCCGGACGCTCAATGGTGTTGACTTTCCCTTCGGAATTGAGCGTATAGGAAATCACACGGTTGTTGTTCAAAATGCCGTTTGGCGCCTCGCCAAAATAGGTTCGCAGCTCCGACAGTCCCATCGCCATCCCATTGACTGTCACTTTCCCTGCCAAATCCAGCACCTTGACCGATTTGTTGCGCCCGCGCAGCACGGCGGTCTCCACCGGATTGTTCTCATCCTTGTTGGACACCATTTCCTCCCGGAAGTCGCCGGGTTCCAAAATTTTAATCTGGCCGAGCGACATACCGGTCCCGCCGCAGTCCAGCACATAGCCAAACTGGCGGCGCATATTTTTCTGTACTTCCGTCAAAACTACATTGCCGCGGAAATCCAAATACGCGCGCACCATGTCGCCCGGTTCCGCTTCCATCTCTTGTTCCAGCGTGTTATAGGCGGTTCCGTCAATGGAGATGGTTTCGTCGCCGATTTCTGTCAGCGTCCCCTCCACGGTATTGCGGCTGGCAATGACGCGAACCAGTTGCCCATCCAGGCTAGCGGCAACGCTCAGCACGTCGTCCGCTTGCAGTTCCTCCGGCGTTACTGCCGTTCCATCCGCCATTTGCAAAGAAAAGGTGAGATCTTTGTCGTTTTCGTCAAAAAGCAGCACCCGTTTGTCCTCTGTGCCAATGCCTTCCTTTAAATATACGCTAAATTCACTCACGCGGTCCACACGCGCGGTTTCATAGTTTTCTATCATCACCACGTCGTAGACCAAATCACCGTTATTGTCAATTAGTTTTATGCTGCCGTTATCCACCAGCAAATCTTCTGGTCGCGGCTGTGTGAGCGGCCGCCCGTTGCGCAGCAGCGCTGCGCCGGGTGCGATGTTTTCCGTCTCGCTTCCCCGTCCGTCTACCATATAATTTAATTGTGTTTCGCTGAGGCTGGAAACGTCTTTGCCATCCACCTGCAAAATATGGTTATCTTTTGCGGCACGGATGGATACCAGCGTCTCCCGGCCCGTATCTTCATCTTCCTGTATGTAATATTCTACCTTTTGCCCCAACAGTGCTCCGACACTCATTCCACCGGTTTGATACACTACGTCATCAATCACAATTTCATCGTTTTCCAAATCCTGCACCGGCAAAACCAAATAACTTTCCGT
>CALLNG010000293.1 GCA_938005345.1 uncultured Clostridia bacterium | reverse complement strand
GATGGAATGAAAGGCGGGATCAGCAGTGAAATTTCCTTCTGATTTTTTATTTGGTGCTGCTTCTGCCGCCTATCAGGTCGAGGGCGGCTGGAATGAAGGAGGTAAAGGCGTTTCAAACTGGGACGTATTTTCCAAAATTCCAGGTAAAACATTTGAAAACACAAATGGAGATATTGCGGTAGACCATTATCACCACTGGAAGGAAGATATTGGACTTATGGCAGAAATGGGACTGGAATCGTACCGTTTTTCCATATCCTGGCCGCGCATTATACCGGATGGTACCGGTGCGGTCAATGAACAAGGAATTCAATTTTACCGGCAAATTATTGAGGAATGTTTAAAGTATGGAATTGTTCCTTTTGTGACTCTGTATCATTGGGACATGCCGCAGGTATTAGAAGAGCGCGGTGGAGAAATAAAGAAACCATTGATGCGTTTGTCCGCTATGCAGAAATTTGTTTCGATGCGTTTGGAGACAAAGTGAAACATTGGATTACATTTAATGAAATGATTGTATTTTGCCGGCATGGATACTTGGCAGGAGCACATCCGCCAGGAATTGTCGGGGACATTAAAGCTTATTTTGCTGTAACGCACAATGTCCTCACAGCACACGCCAGAACAGTAATGGCCTACCACAAAAGACAGCAGTATGGAGAAATTGGCATTACGCATGTGTTTAGCCCTGCCTTTCCAGCTGAACAATCGCCGGAACATGTTGCGGCGACAGAGCATGCAAATCTAATGGAGACGTATTGGTTTTATGACCCGGTTTTGAAAGGAGAGTATCCTCAAGCAGTCGTGGACTATTTGGAGCGGGAACAATTTTTGCCGGATTGGACACAGGAGGAGTTGGAAGATATTCGCCGGGCAGCCCCGCTGAACCAGTTCATAGGACTTAATTATTACCAGCCGCAGCGTGTGATGAAAAATGATACCCAGGATACACTCAGCTTAACGCACGAAAATATAACGGGAGCACCGGGCAGCCCATCCTTTGACGGTGTTTATAAAACGGTTAAAATGGAGAATAAGATCTATACAAAATGGGGCTGGGAAGTGTCACCGGAAGCCTTTTTAGATGGGTTGCATATGCTCAAAAAACGGTATGGAGATATCAAACTTTATATCACGGAAAACGGGCTAGGAGATGAGGATCCTATCATTGAAGGAGAAATATGTGATATACCGCGGATTCACTATATCGAGGAACATTTGAAAGCGGTCGGGCAGGCCATTGCAGAGGGCATTCATCTAAAAGGATACTATGCTTGGTCAGTAATAGACCTGCTCAGTTGGCTCAATGGCTACAAAAAACAATATGGATTTATCTATGTAGACCGTGCGCACGGCATGGAAAGGAAAAAGAAACTTTCATTCTACTGGTACCGGGAAGTCATTCGGTCGCGCGGTGAAATCTTAGGAAAGAAGAGATGTGAATAACAATGAGTAACGAATCAACAAGGCGTTTTTCCGAAAAAATCATGTCGGGCGTGACAAGGTTTGCTAATACCAAAGCGATTTTAGCGTTGAAAGGTTTTGTTCTAACCATGCCTATTACGTTAATTGGTTCCATTTTTATGTTGATTGGTAATTTTCCCATTCCAGGTTGGAATAATTTCATGGCACGGATTTTTGGGGAAGGTTGGCAAACGCCGCTCAACCAGGTAACCGGTGCAACGTTTGATATCATTGCACTGATAGCTGTTTTTGGAATTGCCTATTATTATGCAAAATATAGTGATGTGGACGCCGTACCGGCAGGTCTGCTGTCCATTGTATCCTTTTTAATTATTACAGAATCGTTTGTGGCGCTGCCGGAAGAAATCTTGAACGCTATTAGTAATGAAGGATTGGCACTGCAAACCATTTCCGGTGTCATCCCAAAGAGCTGGACAGGTGGACAAGGCATGGTAACGGCTATTTTGGTCGGTTTGCTAGTAGGAGTTATCTATTCATGGTTTGTCCGGCGTAAAATTACTATTAAAATGCCGGAAAGTGTGCCAGAAGGGGTATCCAATGCTTTTTCTGCTTTAATCCCTGGCCTCGTGATAGTAACGCTGTTTACTATTTTATATATTCTTTGTGATATGCTGGCTGGCAAGACACTGACGGCCATAATCTATGAGATTTTGCAGCTGCCGATGCAAAGCTTGAGCGATTCGTTAGGTGGTATTATTGCGATTATGGCATTTATCTCCATCTTTTGGTTGTTTGGGCTGCATGGGCCCAACATTGTCATGGGGGTTATGTCGCCTATTTTAACGGCTAATGTATTGGCCAATCAAAAAATAATCGATGCGGGAGGACAGCTAGTGGCCAGTGGACCGGATGCCAATGCAGCAATTGTGGGGCCGCAGATGGTGGATATCTACTGTAAGTTTGGCGGAGCTGGACTAACGTTAGGACTTTTGATTGCTGTTTTTATAGCCGGCCGTTCCAAACAGATGCGGACATTGTCCAAAATGTCCTTGGTTCCTAGCATTTTCAACATCAATGAGCCGGTCATTTTCGGCCTGCCGATTGTGATGAATCCGCTGCTTGCGATTCCGTTTATTGTGGCGCCTATGATTGCAGCAATATTGACATATCTGTCTATTAAGATCGGATTTATTGCGCCGTTTGTCTCAACACAAATTCCATGGACGACGCCGCCTCTTGTTTCTGGCTTTCTGTTGTCAGGCTGGCAAGGAGCAGTACTACAGCTGGTTATTTTAGCGATTTCTATTGTGGTGTATTTACCGTTTGTCAAAGTGCAGGACCGCCAGTTTTATAAAACAGAGAAGGAAACAGAAATGCATTAAAATAGAGCCGGAACAATATGTCCGGCTCTTTTACTATTGTGATATTTCATAGTAATGCATGCAAGAATTGAGAAAAAAGATAATAATAAAGGCGCACCCTCCAGGAGTGCGCCTACCATTTTGTGACTTACCAATACATTTTCCAATCTTTATTGTAATAACGCATTAGGGCTTCCATGTAATAATAATCGCCCCAAATGTTGCATTCGTCTACGCCGCCGTTGGGTTTTGCATAAACGGCGTGCAGCAAAATACCGTTAGATTCCGGCGTGTTTACAGTAGTATAATTTTGAGTTAAGCTACGGGTAATGGCTGCACAAGCATTGGTGTAAACTTCTTTATAATCCTCATTGCTGATATGTTTTACCAACTCCAGCATACCACAGATGGCAATGGCCGCAGCAGAAGAATCGCGTTCCTGGCCGCTGCCGTCTCCGAAAATTAAATCCCAATAGCAAATATAGTCTTCCGGTAGGCGATTGAGAAAATAATTGGTCACTTTTTCTGCTGTATCTAAGAAGTTTTTATCCTTAGTATAAACATAAGAAAGCGGAAGACCATAAATACCCCAAGCCTGACCACGTGCCCAGCTGGAATCATCCGAATAGCCCTGCGCTGTTGCGCCATGATCTGGAGCACCGGTTTCTGGATCA
This sequence comes from uncultured Clostridia bacterium, assembly GCA_938005345.1. Classification (GTDB taxonomy): domain Bacteria; phylum Bacillota; class Clostridia; order RUG12999; family RUG12999; genus JAAWTG01. Next base: position 356 of record CALLNG010000293.1, on the reverse strand, counting down.
AAATAGAAGGTGTGGAACGCGGAGCTATCTTCCCGGAAAACATTTTCCAAGGCTGTTTTTGCATGGTTGTATGCTATATCATAATACTTTTTATCCCCAGTTACCTCGGAAGCCCAGTAGAGTAATGGCAAGTTGAGATAGCAATCAATGATTAAGCGGTATGCTTTGGGGTCGTCAACCGCACCCCAAGCCTGAATAAACTGTCCTTTTTCTTTGTAACGGGTAATCAATTTATCCGCAGCTTTAATAGCGGTTTCTTTCATTTTTTCATTACCGGTCAGTTTATAACCCGCGATACAAGAGAGGGTATATAAAAAGCCCAGATCATGATGATCGACACAAATCTGTTTATCAAT
>CALLNG010000292.1 GCA_938005345.1 uncultured Clostridia bacterium | reverse complement strand
CAAACGGAATCAACCTTGACATTATCAAAGATATCAAAGAAGTAAAACGTGGACGTATCAAAGAATACGCTGACCGTGTAGAAGGTGCTACTTACACAGAAGGTGTTGGCATCTGGAACATCAAATGTGATGTATATCTTCCATGCGCAACTCAGAACGAACTTGACCTTGATGGCGTAAAAACTCTGATTGCAAACGGATGCAAATATATCGTAGAAGGTGCAAACATGCCTACTACAAGAGAAGCTACAGACTACGCTATGGCAAACGGTGTTCTCTTCCTTCCTGGAAAAGCATCCAATGCAGGTGGTGTTGCTACTTCCGCACTGGAAATGAGCCAGAACTCTCAGAGACTTTCCTGGACATCCGAAGAAGTTGATGCCAAACTTCATCAGATCATGGTTGACATCTATGCTAAGATCAGCGATGCTGCAAAACGTTATGATATGCCGGACAACTTCGTTGTTGGTGCTAACATTGCAGGTTTCGAAAAGGTTGTAGATGCAATGGTTGGAAATCTGAAGGATTTAGTCCAGGTAGAGGAAAAGGATGGCAAGAAAATGTATATTGGAAACATTTCCGATGCGCAAATTCCGACCGTTGCCAACGCAATGCTTTCCTTTATGGTAAAATACTCCATGATTAACGAACAAGCTTCACAGGAGTATGGAATGCCTGTACTAGAAAGCGATATTTATGTCAAAGAAGTTTCCGGCAAAGCGGTGCAAAATGAAGCGGGCTTTCTAGAAAATGCGGTTGTCAGCGGCATTTTGGTCGGCAAAGATAAAAATGGCGCGGAACATACCATCTCGGGAGAATGTGTATTTTCACTGCGTGACTTCCACCAAACCGTAGTGACAGAACCCAACTTGGATGGAGCAGAGGTGGAATATGTAAAGAATACCAACAACCAGGAACTGGGACAGAAATATGTTGGTACCTATAAAATTGATATTTTAGAGGAACAAAATGACCAATTTATTAAGATAGGGGAACGTATTTTTGAAATCACATCCGTAGAGGGCAGCAATTTCACAGCAACGTATACAGAACAATACAAAGAAGGATATGCACCAGAAGTCGTTCGTAACTATGAGATTAATGGTTACTATGATGCGGACCGGTATGAATTCATTTTTGATTATACCGATGAAAATGGAGTTGCAACACATGGATCCTTGTATCCAAACGCAGGAGACTTGAATATTAATTTTGGCATTGAACTGGATGACAATGGTGGATATACTATCCAAGCTACAACGATGGACTTCCGGAGCAATCGGTTTATTCGGGTAATGGATTAAAAAAACGCATAAGGCATAAAACAGAGGTGGGGCAATTCCTGCCTCTGGCTTTTGCCATTCATACATAAAATGGGGAAAGAAGGTGTTCTTTGGTGGACAAAGCAATTGTGATTGACCAGTTAAGTAAACGGTATCGAAATAACCGTGGGATCCAAAATATTTGTCTGGAAGTGGAACGCGGAGAGATTTTTGGATTTTTAGGACCAAACGGAGCAGGCAAGACCACTGCTATGAAAATTATGACCGGGCTCATGCAACCGGATCATGGTGATGTGAGGATTAATGGATTCAGTATTTTAAATGACTATGAAAAGGCCATGCGGCAAGTGGGATGTATTATAGAAAATGTTGTACCAGTGTCGTATATGACAGCGGAAGAAAACATGAAAATGTGCGCGCGATTTTATGATGGAATTGACGAAAAACAAATAGACTGGTGCCTAGAACGGACAGGGCTTTTGCCATATAAAAAAGAAAAAGTCCGTAACTACTCTTTGGGTATGAAACAGCGCATGGGGATTGCTCTAGCTATGATTTCCAATCCACAAATTCTCATTTTAGATGAACCACTCAATGGTTTGGACGTAGAGGGAATGGTCGAAATGCGCAATTTGATTTTAGAACTTGCCAAAGAGCGTGGAACTACTTTTTTCATTTCGAGTCACTTAATTCACGACGTAGAGCTGACCTGTAACAAAATTGGTATTTTGTATGAGGGGAAATTGCTTGATGTGCGTTCAACAGAACAAATTTTAAAAGAGTATGCTTCTTTGGAAAATTACTATCTGAGTGAGGTGGATTTAAGTGTCAAGTCTTAAAGCGGCGTATATCAATGAAATTTATAAATTGTCAAAACGAAAAAAAATAGTTGTATCTTGTATTTTGTCGGTCCTAGCTGTTTTGATGGCAGCATTGATTGTGGGCGTTGCGAATAATTTTATGGGAATACGTGTCACCGGTGATTCGGAGTTTTCGATATTAGTGCTATCGGTATTAAATTATACCTTAATCCCACTGTTTACTATTTTGGTGTGTATTGATATGGTTGGTGGAGAATTTAGCAGCCAGACCATGAAAATGGTGTTGACTAGGCCAGTTTCCCGTCTGAAAGTATATGGTGCCAAAGCGCTGGCCGCAGCAACGTTTATTGGTGTTAATTTATTGTTTGTTATGATTACCTCGCTGATTGTTTCCTTTTTTATTCGGGGAACTATGCTCGGCATTGGTAAAATACTACTCGCATATGTAGCATCTTTTTTCCCACTTTTTGTATTTGCTCTTTTTACGATGATGATTTCTAATGTTTTGTGGGGAACAGGAAGTGCCTTTTTTGTATCTGTATTATTCTTCTTGCTATGCAATATATTAGGGGTCTTTTTTAACTATTTGCAAAGTTTTCTATTTACAACAGCATTTAGTTGGTATACATTATTCTTAGGAAATTATATCAACTTTCAGAAGATATTCAGGATGTTCATGATATTGTTAGGTCTAGGACTAATGCTATTTGGAATAGGATACTATTTGTTTGATAGAAAAGATTTATAAAAGCAGAAAAGTGGGAGTGCGGTTATGAAATTAAAAAAACGGCTGCTGACACAAAGTCTGGTTGTATTGATGAGTACGGTATTGGCGACAACGTGTATTAGCTTGATTTTTGGTTATTTCTTTACCCGGTTTTATAACATGCCAGTAGGAAATACTAGTTCCAATACGGATGTAGTACTCCTTAAGGGAGAAGAAATACTTCATGCAAGCAGTGGAGTCAGTACAGCGGAAGCGCAGGAAATTTTAATGCATGTAAAAATGGGGGATGAAAGTGCGCAGATGTCGGGAAAATTGCTTGGTTTTGATTTAGAGTCTTTTCGGACAGCAAATGGTGAAACCTATCATGTAATTAAAATAACGCCCATTTTTGATGTAGAAAAAGGATATACGATATTAGTCGTTTTTGTAAGCTGCATTTTTTTAATTAGTTTTTTGGTTGCCAGTCTAATTGCACAGCAATATAACCGTACTCATATCATAGAACCAATTGTTCACCTGAAAGAAGCAACGGAAAAATTAATTAGTGGAGAGTTAGATATTGAAATGCCGGATGAAGGGGAAGGAGAAGTGTATGAATTGCATTTAGCTCTGGAACAACTGCGGGTCAAATTGAAAGACAGTGTTTATTATGAAAGAAAGTTCGATGAAAACAGGCAGTTTTTGGTCTCAAGCATTTCACACGATTTAAAAACGCCTGTGACAGCTATCCGCGGGTACATTGAGGGAATATTAGACGGCGTTGCGTCCACTGATGAAAGACGGGAAAAATATTTGAGGGAGGCTCTTCAAAAAATAGATTTAATGCGCACGATGATTGATGATTTGTTGTTATATTCCAAATTAGACTTGAACCAGGTTGCATTTGAAATAACATACGTTTCTATTGCGGATTATCTGCAATCCTGTATAGATGACCATCAATTTGAATTTATGAAAGAAGAAAAACAGCTTTCCATGCAAAATGAATTGCGGGAGCCCTGTTATGTTTGGATTGATACAAACCGGTTTAGCCGCGTTGTGCAAAATATTTTAGATAATGCCAGGAAAAATATTGCCCCCAAGACAGGAACGGTGCAGGTGTTCGTCCGTCAAAAACATTACAATGTAGTGCTGGAATTTCGCGATAATGGGATTGGCATTCAAGAGTCGGAACTTCCGCATATTTTTGACCGGTTTTATAGAGCGGATAGCGCACGGAAAATTCATGGTTCCAGCGGCCTTGGACTGGCAATAGCCAAACAAATTGTAGAAGGGCTAGGCGGCCGCATATGGGCGACGAGTACGCCGGGAGAGGGGACCAGCATTTTAATTTCACTTAAGATGGAACCAGCGTCCAAAGTGGTATAGAAAGTGAGGAAGGCGGAATAATGAGCCATATTTTGATTATTGAAGATGATCCCAGTATTGCAGAGCTCCAAAAAGACTATTTAGAAATGAGCGGTCATGAAATTGTTGTGGCCAATGATGGAACGGAGGGACTAAAGTTTCTAAAAAAAGAAGCATTCGATTTGGTGTTATTGGATTTGATGCTGCCGGGAAAAACAGGTTTTGAGATTTTGCAGGAATTTGCGCAGGAAAAAGAAATCCCTGTTTTAATCGTATCGGCAAGAGATGAAGAACTCTATAAGATTAAAGGGTTGAATTTAGGGGCGGATGATTATATCACGAAACCATTTAGTATGGGAGAATTGGTGGCACGTGTAAATAGCCATCTGAAAAATTATGAAAAATTGAAACAAAATAATGCGAATAA
>CALLNG010000291.1 GCA_938005345.1 uncultured Clostridia bacterium | reverse complement strand
CTTGGTGTACTATGTGCAGTTTCAGGAACATGTGAATATGGAGAAAGCCATTGATGACATCCGGGCACAATACGGCCTGGCGGAGGGGGACATTGCGGAAAATACTGCATTGCTGGGCGTGCTGGGATTTAGCAGCGACAGTTATATGCGGAGCATTTATATCGTGGCCTTCTTGCTATTCTTGCTGGTTATGACAGCGGGCGTATTGATGATTGCCAGCAGTATGAACAGCAACATTGCGCAGCGGACGTCGTTTTTTGGCATGTTGCGCTGTATTGGCGCGGACCGCAGGCAGGTGATGCGCTTTGTGCGGCTGGAAGCGCTGAATTGGTGTAAAATAGCAGTGCCCGTCGGCGTGGGAATCGGCGTTGTGTTAACATGGGCCATGTGCGCAGCCTTACGGTTTTTGAGCGCAGGCTTTTTTTCCACTATGCCGGTATTTGGCGTAAGCGGCATTGGGATTATCATGGGCGTAGCGGTGGGCATGCTGACGGTGCTCATTGCGGCGCAGTCGCCCGCAAAAAAGGCCTCCAATGTTTCGCCCTTGGCAGCGGTGTCCGGCAGCGCAGGGCAAGTACGCAACATACGCCGCGCGGCAAATACAAAATGGGTCAAAATTGATACCGCGCTAGGCCTGCACCATGCTAGACAAAACAAAAAGAATCTTGTGCTCATGGCAGGATCCTATGCCATCAGCATCGTCCTGTTTTTGTGCTTCGCGTCCTTTTTGGATTTTATGCACCATGCTATCAGACCGCTGCAGCCCTATACAGCCGACGTTTCCATCGTGAGCCCAGACAACACCTGCTCCGTGCCAAAAGAATTGGTAGGGGAGCTGCAAAGCCGTGCGGGCGTCAAACGGGTCTATGGCAGGATGTTTGCCTATGACATCCCTGCCACGATCCGCGGCGAGGAAAAAAAGGTGATGCTGATATCCTATGAAGACCAGCAATTTCAGTGGGTAGAAACAGAAGGGTGGGCCTCCGACAAGGTAGGGCTGGAACAGGTCATGCAGGATAAAACTGCCGGGTATGTCCTTGCGGCGGTAAACCCGCAAAACAGTGTAGCGAGCGGTGAAAACGTTTCTACAGCGCTAGGAAATTTGACGGTGGCTGCAACCCTGGAACAATGCCCATTTGACGGCAGTGAAAATACTGTGGTATTG
>CALLNG010000290.1 GCA_938005345.1 uncultured Clostridia bacterium | reverse complement strand
AGAAGAGGTAAATGTCGGCGGTTCCTGATACATTTCCGTACTATCCATCTCCTCAAAGCCATAATCATCGTCCTCGCTGTTAAATCCCATCGCATTAAGTAATTTTGATGTTATTTTTCCCATAAGTAAGCCCCTCCTGCTTCTTTTTCTTTTGTGTGCCTTATGTCCGGCTGCCAAAAATAGCGCTTCCCACCCGGACCATATTGGCACCCTCTTCAACGGCAATTTCAAAATCCCCGCTCATACCCATAGATAGGTACTCCATTTTAATATTATCATAAATCTGCGGAATGTCAATAAAAACTTTATATAAACTTCTAAAATGTGTTCTTGTTTTCGTAAAATCTGTTTCTATCGGCGGTACTGTCATTAAGCCCCGAACCCGTATTGCCGGCAGTGTTGCAATATTTTCTAGTGCCGCTGGCAAATCCTCTTTCATAAAACCAAATTTGTTTTGATCCCTGCCAATATTCACTTGAAGCAACACATCGGTTTGGATATCCGCAACCTGTGACTGCTTCGAAATTTCTCTTGCAACTTTCAGGGAATCTACCGAATGAATCAGATCGACTTTTCCTATTACAGACCTCACTTTGTTGGTTTGTAAATGCCCTATGAGATGTATGTTCGGATTACCCGTTATCTTTGGCAGCTTTTCCAGCAATTCCTGCACACGGTTTTCTCCAAAATCGGTGATACCGCAGGCCACTGCTTCATTTATCGCTTCTACCGGCTTGGTTTTGCTCACCGCAATCAGTGTTACTTCCCGCTCGCTTCGTCCGGCACGCGCCGCCGCCTGTGCAATCCGTTCCTGAACTGCTTCAATTGTTTCTTTTAGTGTTCCTTCCATTTGCTCACTTCCTTCCACTGTCCGCTTTTATGCAACAGATCCCGGATTTGTAATAACGTCGTCATAAAGGAGCAGTGCATCATCGCGCACATTATCCTCTTTGATAATAGCAATATCCTCCGTTTGATATAGCACTTCTACCGGCCGCTTTTCTGCTGTTCCTAATTTACTGATATAGACAAACGTTTCACCGTTTTGCTCTACAACTGCCTGCGCTGGGACTTTTAGCCCCGAATATTCCTTTTTGATAATATCAACGTTCACATTTCGTTTGATGTAAACATCTGGCACATATTTTGAGCTACTAATGACAACAACTACTTTCCCATTTTCCTCTGCTGAAATACTTTTCACGGTTGCCTCAACGGCCTGGTGTTCCTCTCCGGTCAAGCGTACCTTTACACTCTGGTCCACGGCAAAATCCTGCGCATCCTTTTTAGAAAGCAATACCGCGACCTGCCACTCACTATTGTCCACCACCTTACAGACCGGGAAGGGCGTCATACTCGTATCGGCAGTAAATTTATCCTGTTTTAACATTGCCTCTAAGCTGCTGACACTAATTGCTGCACTGTTATCCATAGTCAATGTTGATTCCAATCCATCAACAGAATCATAGTATATACCCCCATGCGGCGCTGCCAATTCCTGCCGCTGACTGCCAAGCTGCGCTTCCAGCTGTTTTTTCTGGTTTTCCAATTCATTTTTGAGTGTAGATGCCGTGGCATTGCCGCTGCCAACAGTAGTTTTTCTGCTGAGCAAGCTATTAATACGCCGCTTCGCTTCTTCTACCTTGGTGAAGTCTCCCTCTTGCGTGTATTGCACAATTTCCTCTGATAAAGTATTGATTTGATTATCAATCAATACTGCATCCTGTGTTGCATAGCTATCACTTGATTCTGCCATATTGATTTCATTAATTCTCTCATTCACCTCTTGCAGATCCTGTCCAATCTGAGGATCAACATTTCCTTTATACCAATATGCTACACGCGTCCAACGGGATACCTTTGTTCCATTGGCAACATTGCTTTGCAGCGTTCCCTGTGCATCTGCTGTTATTGGATATTCTCTTCGCACCAGTATGCCATTGGCATTAACGCTTTCTTCGTAGGTGCCGCTAACAACTACAGTTGTTTTACTACCACCTGCATAGTTGTTATACAGGCTCCAGCATCCTATCATGATTGCCGCCAATATGGCTACCGTTATTAACTTTTTCACGGTAGCATTCCTCCCATCTTGTTTACTCCTTGGTATCCATAATTGAGATGTTTTTCATTGGAACTAGTGTAGAAATAGCGTGTTTGTAAATGAGCTGCTGCTTCCCATCGGATTCCACCAGAACACAATAACTATCAAATCCCCGAATCACACAACGGATTTGAAATCCGTTCATTAAAAATATTGTAACTGGAATGTTCTCTTTACGCGCTTGATTGAGCAGCATATCCTGCAAGTTCATTGCACCTTTCATCTCTCTATCTCCCCTCTTCTCCATTGTATCAGCCGTTGTTCCACAATCTCATCTGGCTTTACCCAATGCTTTACACTTCTCCGAAACCATGTCATCTGCCGTTTGGCATAGTGCCGGCTTTCCCGCTTGATGGTTTCAACTGCTGCATCTAATGTTTCCCGTCCCTCCAAATAATCAAGTAGCTGCCGGTATCCAATTGCCTGCATAGACGTATGCTGCCGCGTCGCGCCCAATGCCACACAGTGCTTTACTTCCTCCAACAAACCTTGCTGCATCATCATATCCACCCGATTGTCAATTCTATGATAGAGCGTTTCCCGGTCAAGATCCAGCCCCATATAATAGGTTCGGTACTTCTCTGGTTTCTGCCGGCTTTTACGATTGTGCTCACTTAGTGTCTCACCCGTAAGTTCATAGTATTCAATCGCCCGCACCATGCGTTTGATATTATTTTCATGAATCGCCGCCGCGCTTTGTGGATCAATTTGCTCCAAATAGCTATGTAGCCAAACGCCTCCCCTTTCCTCCGCTAGACGTGCCAGTCGTTCTCGCAGTTCCGTGGAGGTCTGTTCCTGTTTGCTAAGCTGAATATTGTTGACAACAGTATCTATATATAAGCCCGTGCCGCCAACTAATATGGGCAGATTTCCCCGCGCATCTATTTCAGCAATGGCCTTGTGTGCCAACGGGACATATTGTGCTAAGGAAAATTTTTCTGTTGGTTCCACAATGTCCAGCAAATGGTGCGGTACCCCTGCCCGTTCCTCCGGTGTCGGCTTTGCCGTACCAATATCCATATGCCGGTATATCTGCATTGAATCGGCCGAAACAATTTCGCCGCCAAGTAATTTTGCCAATTTTATACTAACAGCCGTTTTCCCACTTGCAGTCGGCCCGCCAATTACAAGCAATGGTATCATCCGTATCCCCTCACACCTCTCCTTGGGCTATGGCAATTTTCTCACGTTTAAAAAAGTTTAGAATACACCTTTTCCCTAGCCCCTATAATTTTCGTTTAAACAGTTTCTCCATAAAAGATTTATCCAGTGCCACCGTAACCGGACGGCCATGCGGACAAGTAAGGGTATTGGGTGTTTTCATGACATCCTCTACCAGTTGCTGCATTTCTTGCTCCGTCAGCACCTTGCTTGCTTTAATCGCAGCGCGGCATGCAACTGTGTACAACATACGCTCCAGCACCTCTGGCACTAAACTGTTTGCATGTTTCATTCCCAATGTCACAATTTCAACAAACATGTCCGCTATACTTTCCTTTTCCATTTCTGCCGGAATGCTTCGCAACGCCACCTCATGGCTTCCAAAATCCTCCACTTCCAGCCCTAGCGACTCAAACAGCGGCAAATGGTCCATCACAAACGCTTTTTCTACTGGCGCAAGCGTCACTACTTCTGGCATGAGCAATTGCTGCGGCTGTACGGCACGCTGCTTTTTCTGCGCCGCCAAACGCTCATAAATCAAGCGTTCATGGGCAGCATGCTGATCAATTACAATCAGTTTCCCTTGCTGTTCCAGCAATATGTAGGTTGCAAACAATTGTCCAATAATGCGGTAATCATGTAGCTGCTCTAACGAAATACCCGCCTGCTTTACCTCTGTTTCCTGCGGCTTGTCCGTCTCTCCATCTGGTTGAATTGACTGTGTTTGCAGCGACATTTGATCGGGCACGATGTCTCTTGGCTTTTTCTGCCATACATCAAG
>CALLNG010000289.1 GCA_938005345.1 uncultured Clostridia bacterium | reverse complement strand
AAAGAAGCCTCCGCTCATCTGCACGGCCGGTGCATCAACAGCGACAGCATCCTTTCCCCTGCGATCTATAATCGTTTCAAAATCAAATGTCATGCATTGCGTTCCTCCTGTGTATTCCACTGTGTGATACGCTGCTTCTGGTTCGCGCTGGCTTGGCTGGTGTAAGTCTCTAAAGTGCTTTAGCGACTTAACTATATGTATTATAGATCAAACCAGCTGCAACGTCAATAGCTTATAAAAAATATTATTTGTGCATTTTAAATATTTTAATCATCTTCCTATTGACAATTTTGAAATAGATGTTACAATAACTTTGTATTTCGACACAGCTGCCTTGGCTTGATGGCGTGTAGAGTATTCATTATTATAAATATTTATTAGCAACTATGTGTATTTTATTCAGGAGGTATCATTATGTCACAGCTCGCTCATGTATGCATCGACCACGCAACCATCTATTGCAAAAATGCCGCCGAAATGGACCGCCTATTCTCAACGCTTGGCTTTTATTCCCGCAATCGTATCCACTATATGCTGCCAAACAGCTATTTTGAGCTCTACCAGCCCCATAGCGAAAACGAAACCTACGCATTCTTCCGCTCCGATGCCGGTCTGCACTCCTTTATCTTCTGGAGCGATGACATTGACGATTGTTACCGGCGCGTGGTGAACGCCGGCTATGTTACGGCTATGCCAGTCTCTGATTTCAGCCGTCCAGCCAACCATGGCGATCCCCGGGGAATTGCCAGCTTCCGCGGCTTTTACCTGCAAACTCCCCTGCTTCCCGTTGGCGAAACTGCCGTTGTCCAGCAGATGAACCCGGAACTGATTTATCCTCAGAAGCCCTATCCGCATCCCAACACAGCCATTGCTATGGATAAGATGTTCCTCTGCGTTCCTGCCGGGAAAGAAAAAGAAGCCGCCGACACACTGGGTGCATTCTGCGCCGTTGTCAGTGAAGGTCGTCCCGAGCGCAACTGCATCAGAGAGCTGGAGGTTGCATCCCCTGACGAGCTTCTGGAAAAATACGCCGTCCGCATTGATCCCGAACGCAGCAGCTGCGCGGGTATTCGCTTCCGTGTACAGGATCTGGATATGCTGCGTGTCTTTGTTTCCGGCTCCGAACTCCCCTGGCGTGAAGAGGACGGCGTGATTACCGTGGATCTTTCCGAGCAGGTCAACCTCTTTATGCAGTTTGCTGCCATTTAACAGAAAGAAGGCATACTATGGGAATTTCTGCTGAAGTTCTTGCGTTGCGGGAAGATATCGTCTCCTGGCGGCGCAGCATCCACATGCACCCGGAACTCGGTTTTACGGAACAGCGCACCTCCAAACTGGTTTGTGATGCTCTGCGCTCTTTTGGGTTTGACGAGGTCCTGACAGACTTTTGTAAGGCACATACTGCCGTTGTTGGTATTCTTCGTACAGGCCGCCCCGGTCATGTGGTTGGCCTGCGAGCCGATATGGACGCACTCCCCATGCAAGACGAAAAGGATGTCCCCTATCGCTCACAGGTGCCCGGCGTTTGCCACGCCTGCGGCCATGACGGTCACACCGCTGCGCTGCTGGGTGCTGCCAAATACTGCGCTGCACACCGCGATCAGCTTTGCGGTACCATTAAGTTCGTCTTTCAGCCCGCAGAGGAAGGCCCTGCGCCCGGCGGTGCAAAATACATTGTAGAATCCGGTGTGCTGGATAATGTGGAATTCATGATCGGCGGGCATCAGAGTACTTATGCTTCAGTGGGACAGGTATTGGTCAAAAGCGGTATCGCCTGCGCCGGCGGTCACGCATTCAAGCTCACACTGACAGGCGTTGGCACCCACGCAATCAGTCCGCAGGATGGTTCTGATGTCATCAGTACGGCGATGCAGATCATTGACTCCTGGCAGAGTATGCTGTCCCGTCAAATCGACCCGCAGCAGCCCGTTGTCCTTTCCGTCTGTTCCATTCATGCCGGCGAAATGGGTGCGACCAATGTGCTTCCATCCACTGCTGTTTTTTCCGGTACCATTCGCACCTTCAACGATCCCCTGCGGGAAAGTATCCTGAAAAAGATGCGCCAGCGTGCGGAATCCATTTCCAAATTCAACGGCTGTACATGCATGATGGAAGAAGAATACCAGTTCCCGGTTCTGGTCAATCATGACGCTGTTACACAGATCGTAAAGCAGGCTGCCGTTGAGGTTGTCGGTCCCAACGCTGTGTTTACTGTTCCGGAGCCATCCATCGGGTCAGAGGATTTCGCACAATACGCCCAGAAGATCCCCGCCTCGTACTTCATGTTCGGTGTCCGGAACAACGAAAAGGGCTTTGTCTACGGCGGTCATCACCCAAAATTCGACATGGATGAAGACGGTCTGCTTTATGACGTTGAAATCTTCCTTCACGCACTGCGCCATCTGCTGCCGCTGAGTGACAGTTAAACTCATTTGGTACACAAATAAGTCTAAAATAATAAAAATTCAGCAAAAAGCCGGACTTTTCCTAGGGTGTATCTGAAAACATAGTATTCTTGTACTATTTCAACAAAATCCAAATGGAA
>CALLNG010000288.1 GCA_938005345.1 uncultured Clostridia bacterium | reverse complement strand
CGGTCACGGTGTCATCGGAACGGAGCACCTACTTGCTGGACTTATCCGTGTGGAAGACTGTCTTGCCGCAAAAGTATTAAAATCGAAAGGCGTTACGATTGAAAAATATATGCAGCAGCTAAACCGCTATTATGGTAATTCTCTTGCAGATAAACCATCGCGGAAAGTGGAAATGACACCGCGCAGTAAAAGCGTGCTGCAAATCAGTGTCAATGAATCACAGAAATTGGGCACAACCTATATTGGAACCGAACACATTTTGCTTGCTATCATCCGGGAAGGCGAAGGGCTGGCAGTTCGCATTCTACATGACCTTGGCGTTGATTCCCAGGATTTGTATAACAGCCTAATTCAAGCATTGACAGAAGGTAGCCCTGTTTCCTCCGGCAAACAGCAGGAGGGCGAAGGCGATACACCGACATTGAACCAATTTGGCCGGGATTTAACCCGCCTTGCTTCTGAAAATAAGTTTGATCCTGTTATAGGGCGGGACAGCGAAATTGAACGCGTGGTTGAGATTCTCAGCCGCCGGACAAAAAACAACCCATGTCTCATTGGCGAACCTGGTGTTGGCAAAACAGCAATTGTAGAAGGCCTTGCACAACGTATTGTTGCGGGCAACATTCCGGAAAGTCTCAAAAACAAACGGGTATTCACATTAGACTTATCCTCTATGCTGGCCGGTGCAAAATACCGTGGCGACTTTGAAGAGCGATTGAAAACTGCGATTGACGAAGTTATGAAAGCAGGCAATGTCATTTTATTCATTGATGAAATGCATACCATAGTAGGTGCAGGCGCAGCGGAAGGCGCAATTGATGCCTCCAACATTCTAAAGCCTGCATTAGCGCGCGGCGAAATGCAGGTAATTGGCGCAACCACATTGGAGGAATACCGGAAATTTATTGAAAAAGATGCAGCCCTCGAACGCCGGTTCCAGTCCGTTATTGTTGGAGAACCCACCGTGGAAGAAACTATCGCCATCTTAAAAGGCATCCGCGATAAATATGAAGCGCATCACAAAGTCAAAATTACCGATGCTTCCATCGAAGCGGCAGCCAAACTGTCTGACCGGTATATCAGTGACCGTTTCCTGCCAGACAAAGCAATCGACTTGATTGATGAAGCTGCGGCAACCGTTCGTTTGCGCAACATGACAGCGCCGCCCGACCTCAAAGATTTGGAGGACCAGTTAGACCGCTTGTCCAAAGAAAAAGAAGCGGCAGTCATGGGACAGGACTTTGAAACGGCCGCCAAGCTGCGTGACGAAGAGCAGACTATTAAAAAATCCCTGGAAGAAAAGAAACAACAGTGGCAGGAAGAGAGCAAAAGTTCTCATCTGGAAGTAACCGAAAATGATATTGCGGAAAAGATTGCAAAATGGACGGGCATTCCAGTCAACAAACTAGCTACAGAAGAAAGCGAACGGCTGAAAAATTTGGAAGAGATTCTGCACAAACGTGTGATCGGTCAAGAAGAAGCCGTTCATGCAGTGGCACGTGCGGTGCGCCGTGGCCGGGTTGGGTTAAAAGACCCCAAACGACCCATTGGCAGTTTCATTTTCTTAGGCCGAACAGGCGTTGGGGAAACAGAATTGTCTAAAGCGCTTGCCGAAGCAATTTTCGGTGATGAAAATGCCATGATTCGGATAGATATGTCCGAATACATGGAAAAACATGCCGTATCCAAATTGGTAGGATCGCCTCCGGGATATGTTGGCTATGATGAAGGCGGACAGCTGACAGAAAAAATTCGCCGGAAACCGTATTCCGTCATTTTGTTTGATGAAATTGAAAAGGCTCATCCGGACGTATTTAATATCCTGCTGCAAATTATGGAAGACGGTATTTTAACCGATTCCCAGGGGCGCCGTGTGGACTTCAAAAACACGGTCATTATCATGACCTCTAACATTGGTGCACGTCTCATCACATCTCATAAACGGCTGGGCTTTGAAACGGAAAAAGAGGAAATGCGCGATTATGAGAGCATTAAAAACGATGTCATGGGTGAGTTAAAAAAGGCGTTCCGTCCCGAATTTCTTAACCGTGTTGATGATATTATCGTTTTCCATCAGCTCACAGAAGACAACATCTCCTCCATTGCAGCGATTATGCTGGATGGTTTAATGAAACGGCTTGCAGAAAACGGCATTTCTGCCACTTATACACCTGCTGTTGTATCTTTTGTAGCAAAAGAGGGCTTTGATCCAGTTTATGGAGCCCGTCCGTTGCGGCGTGCAATTCAATCCAAAATTGAGGATGCTTTGGCTGAAGAAATGTTGGATTTGAAAATCGGTGAAGGTGATAGCATTGTAATTGACCAGCAAGATAATAAAATCACAGTGCGCAAAGCCGATGCTCCAGCTGAATAAATGAGAGGAAATACTAAAGAGGACAGTACAACGTGTACTGTCCCCCGGGCCATCGAAAAGCCCAGCAATTCACTGGGCCTTTTAACAGCCCAACTTTTAGTACTCGACTCTCGAGTTTGCTAAAATTAATATTTTATTCATAGAATGCCGTATCTTTTTTAACAAAATAGGGATAAACTATACATGTAAATAGGAAAGAGAAAAGAAGGCGAAGGCAATGTTTCCGAAATGATGCAAAGTCTTGATGAAAGACAATAAAGTGTCTAAATTGTTTGACTAAACATTTTATCAGATTACTGGAAGACTAAATTAAAAAATTATGATAGGAGGCTTTTATATGTTTGACTTAATACCTTTTGATAGAAGAGAAAGAAATATGATGCGGATGTTTCATGACATGGAAAAGGGCTTTTTTAGCGGTTTGACCTCATCATGCAAAACCGATATTACAGATAAAGGCGATCATTATCTTTTGGAAGCGGAACTTCCAGGTTTTAACAAAGAAGATATTCATGTCGATATCGATGGAGATTACCTGACGATTCATGCACAGCAAGATGTAAGAAACGAAAAAAAAGAACACAAATTCATCCGCCAGGAGCGCAGTTACAATTCTATATCCAGAAGTTTCAATATCTCTGATGTTGATACAGAACATATCACCGCTAAATATAAAAATGGCGTATTGGAACTGAACATGCCAAAACTCCATCCGTCAGAGACTAATAAGACGAAAAAAATAGATATAGAATAATCGGAGAAAACTTTGTAGAAGGAACATATAGAAAAAATCAAAAAGGATTTGGATTTGTAAAAATAGAAAATCAAGAAGACGAAATATATATATCAAAAGAAAACACCAATAATGCATTAAATGGTGATATAGTATTAGTAGAAATATTGGAAGAAAAAAACAAACTAAAAAAAGCAGAGGGAAAAATAAAAAGGATTATAAAACATGAAAAAGATACAATAGTAGGTACATTTCAAAACAACCGTAATTTTGGATTTGTTGTACCAGATGATAAAAATTTTGGTACAGATATATTTATATCAA